>CAKZOF010000114.1 GCA_937135995.1 uncultured Pyrinomonas sp. | reverse complement strand
GCCCTCGATCTCCACCACCACCTCGTCCCCGGGCTGGACCAGCGCGAGGATCGTCGCCGCGATCGCCTCCGCTGCTTGCGCGAACCCGTTGAAAGATGCGCTTTTGGAATCCCCCTTCGTCATCTTTTGACCAGCTTAGCGTCTGATGTCCTGCGCGTCGTCGCGCTCTTGAAATTCTCCTCCGCTGGCTCGATCTCTCGACCAATCCACGCGGAAGGTTAGCCCGGAGCGACCGCTCTTCGTTCGACGCACCGTAACCTCAACCAGTGAATGGACGCCATTTCGAGCATCCGACGTCATCGCCCCTTCCCGGGAATCACCGGGGTTCTGTACCGTTCGTCTTCGGACAACACGGAAGATCTTTTTTCATGAAAATCGAGGGTTCACTGCGCTCGTGCTTCGACGCGCATCAGTTCCGGCGGCACGCGCACGGCCTCTCCTTCGTCGGGCGGGCCGAACCGATCTGGATGCAAAATGCGCGCGAGTATTTCAGCGCCGCGGACCACGCGCGGCCCTGGTCGGCTGAAGTACGCGGTCGCGTCCACGGCCCAGACCTGCCCACGGCGCACAGCCGTCAAGTCCATCCAGCCCTCGGGGAGGGCGGCCTTTTCGAGAGCGCGAAAGATGTCGGCGATGTAGTAACCGCAAGGGATGAGTACGATGACCTCTGGATCGTAGGCGCGAATCTTTTCAGCAGTGGTCGTGCGCGACGGCGCGCCCATGAAACCGAACGACGGATCGCCGCCCGCAAAACGGATCTGTTCCGGCACCCAGTGGCCCGGAGCAAACGGCGGCTCCAACCATTCGAGCAGCAGCGTGCGCGGGCGTGTGGCACCGATGGTGCGCGCGCTGAGCGCATCCAACCGCGCGGCGAGCTGGCTCACGACGCGCTCGGCTTCGCGCGCCCTTCCGGTCAACTGCCCCACCGTCCTGATGGTGTCGAAGATGTCTTCCACCGTGTTCGGTTCGAGCGAAACGACGCGCACCTCTGCATCGAGCAAGCGCGCCGCGCGGCTGACCGTCTGGTAACTGACGGCGCAGACGTCGCATAATTCTTGCGTCAAGATCAGGTCCGGGGCGAGTTCACGCAGCAGCTCTTCGTCCAGATCGTAGATCGAACCGTGTCCGTCCAATTGCGAGCGGACGGCGTGATCTATTTCCGCGCTCGACATGGTTTCGTGCGAAATGCGGCTCGAGGTAAGCCGCGGCTTGGTCGCGACCGTGGGCGGGTAGTCGCACTCGTGCGTGACGCCGACGAGCGCCTCTTCAAGGCCGAGCGCGCAGACGATCTCGGTGGCCGAAGGTAGCAGCGATGCGATGCGCTGCGGAGCGCTTCTGCTCATGATTCTCTCCTCCAAGCCCTTCAGCATAAAGCGCTGAAATCCTCGCGGTCAAAGAGAGCGGCGTGGTCCCGCTTGAGCGAAAGCCTCCGGCGTGCTTGCAAGCGCGCGCACAGGTTTACAGACGCGATCGGGCCGCAGCTCATGTTTTTTGGCCGATCGACGAAGCGGGCGCCCTCTCCGCGTCAGCGGCCGGCAAGCGACCGCGTGCTCCGCTTAGATTTCTTTCATCCTCGCGGGTTTGCACGGCCGAGGCGACGCGTTACAATCGAGACGCGATGACTGCCGCCTCGATCGACGAAGCCAAGCGGTTCGAGATGGACGAACCGCCGACCAGCTTTCCGGCAACGCAGCCGGATGGGTCTCCGCTCAAACCGATCACGCGCGTCCTGCTCGAAAGGCGCGCCACCATCAGCTTTGCGTCCGACGAGGTGCCGGACGACGTGCTCGAAACCATCTTGCGGTTCGGCGCGCAGGCGCCATCGGGTTACAACCTTCAACCGTGGCGCTTCATCGTTGTGCGCGACCGGCAAAATCGCGAGCGCCTGCAGCGCGTCGCGTTCAACCAAGCCAAGATCGGCGAAGCGCCCGTGGTCATCATCGGCGTCGGGTTGAAAGAGAGCTGGCGCAAAGAGGCCGAACGGATCTTTCGCGAAGGGGCGCGGCGCGGCGCCGGACGCCTCGAAGAGGTTGAACAAAGAGTGGCGCAAGCCGTCAAAGCCCTGGAACAAGAGCGCACCGATGTGTGGGTGACGCGCCAAACGGCAATCGCGCTGACGACGATGATGCTCGTCGCCGAAGCCTACGGCTTCGATACGGTGCTCATGGAAGGGTTCGATGCCGAAGGCGTGCGGCGCGAATTCGGATTACCGCCCGATGCGGAGGTCGTCGGGCTGCTCGCCATTGGACGCATGCGCGGTGAGGAGAAACCCTATCCGGGGCGGCTGCCGCTCCATGAGGTCGTTTTCAAAGAACGCTTCGGCGAACCGTGGACCGAAGCAAAGCGATCGCCGGAGCGGCGCATCCAACAAACAGATCTTCCGCCCGGTGAAAGATGAAGGAAGTTTAATCTTCTTTTCATTCTCCCTTCATCGATCGGAGCGGAAGCTCTCGAAAGGGGAGGCCGCGTTCGCGGGGGGCGATGCAATGAACAGTCCTTCGGCGCGGCGCCGAAAAAAGCGAGAGGGCAAGAGATGTATCTGTTGATCTTCGAATTCTTGGGTACGACCGAACTGCTCGTCATCTTGGTCGTCGCCTTGATCATCTTCGGGCCGCGCCGATTGCCCGAACTCGGACGTTCGCTCGGCCGCAGCTTGAGCGAATTCAAGCGCGCTTCCGAAGATTTCAAACGGACGTGGGAGATGGAAGTCGAGCGCGAGCGGTTCGAGAAGGAAGCGGAGATTTCGCGCGCCATGGTCGCCGAGCCGCTCCCGCCCGAATACGCGCCGCCGCGCGAAACGGAAAGTTTTCCGACCGCCGATCAACCCGAACCGTTGGTTCAGCCGGCAGGCCAGACCGTCGCCGGTTGACGCCGCAGAGAAGCGCGACTGGCTCTGATGAGCTTCCTAGCGACTTTTCCCAAGAGACGAGAGAAACCAACGCATGGCGTCCACACTGACCAAAGCCGAAACCGAACCGGAACGCGAAGAAGAACTCGGCGGGCAGATGTCTTTCCTTGAACATCTGGATGAGTTGCGCCGCCGTTTGATCCGTTCCATCCTGTTCGTCTTCATCGCCTTTGTCCTCTGCTGGTTCGTCTCCGACTACATCTACAACTTCTTGGCCATTCCGATCAGGCGCGCCTTGGCCGAAGCGCAGGAACGGCAACTGCCGCTCGGCGGGTTGACGGGCGACGAACGTATCCTGTCGCTCGACGCGCTGCAGGAAGGCGACGCTGGCCGTTACGTCTTCGCCGAAGCGACCAAACTCGGATCGAGTGTGATTCCGGCGGGCACTTCGGTGCAAGCGCGCGTGGCGCGCGACGCGCAAGGGCGCATCGGGCTATTCACCGACGAACCGATCATCGCCGGGCCGACGGTGATCCCCCGAGGCGTACGCCTGCCGGTCGAGTTCGACACGCGATCTGATGCGCTGCCGGGCATCGACGACAAGCTGATCGTCACCACGGCGATGGAGCCTTTTTCGCTCTACGTCAAGGTTTCGCTCTATGCCGCCGTCTGCCTGTCGGTGCCGTTTATCTTGTGGCAGATTTGGGCGTTCGTCTCGCCCGGACTCTACCCGCACGAACGCGCCTACGCGCTGCCGTTCATTCTGCTTTCAACCATTTCGTTCGTCATCGGCGCGGCCTTCGCCTACTACGTCATCTTCCCGCCGGCGGCGAGCTACTTGCTCGGCCTCGGGCAAGATTTCCGGTTGCTGCTGCGCGCGAGCGACTACTTCGATTTTATCATCTTGGTGATGCTCGGCATGGGCGTCGTCTTTCAAATGCCGGCGGTGACCTACGTTCTGGCGCGCATTGGACTTGTGTCGGCAGGACTGTTGGTACGCATCTGGCGTCCGGCGCTGATCGTGATCTTGATCGCGGCGGCGGTGCTCTCTCCGACCAACGACGTGCCGAACATGATGCTCTTTGCTGCGCCGATGATCGTGCTCTACATAGTTTCAATCTTCGTCGCGTGGATCTTCGGCAAGGAACGAGTCGCCGAAGGATGAGTGGCTTGACTCGGTTTTGCGCCGAATTCTAAAATCTTCAATCTAGGTGCTGAGGTGTTCGATTTGTCACGAGCGTTGGTCCGACTCGCAGCGAGGGCAATCTGAAAGCTTTATAAAAGCGAGGGGTGTGGGGGAGCGATAAAACCCATCCCCTTCAGGGGTGGGAGACATGGACTCCCGCCCCCGGCGTCGATGTGCTAGGATGGTGGCTGAGAGTACCGTGGGGCACACGGGAAGTCAGGCTTGGGGAGAGGGTGTCAGACCTGCACATGGCGGGCAGCCCTCGTTGAACCAAGAATCCCTCCGGCTTGCTGCCGTGGGAGTGTCAACCTCGAGGAGCGTGAACGATGGGTAGCAAGTTACTCCGCGTCTTCGTCTGGATTTTGATCTCCCTGCTGGTCTTGCCGCCAGCGTGGGCGCAGGACAAAAATCGCAACCAGACGCCGGTCGAAGAGCGCCCGCGCAACGTCAAACCAGAACTCAAAAAAGTCTATAAAAAATGGCTCGAAGAGGATGTCGCCTACATCATCACGGACGAAGAACGCAAAGCCTTTTTGAAGCTGCAAACCGACGAGGAGCGTGAGCAGTTCATCGAAGCCTTTTGGCGGCGTCGCGACCCGGATCCCGACACGGAAGAGAACGAGTTCAAAGAGGAATACTACGAGCGCATCGCCTATGCTAATCAACACTTCACTTCCGGCATTCCCGGATGGAAGACTGATCGCGGGCGCATCTACATCAAATTCGGCAAGCCCGATTCGATCGAATCGCACCCGATGGGCGGGCCGTACGAGCGGCCTTACTATGAGGGCGGCGGTTCGACTACTACCTATCCTTTCGAGGTCTGGTTCTACCGCTACATTCCGGGCGTCGGCTCCGGCATCGAGATTGAGTTCGTTGATCCGACCGGCACGGGCGAGTACCGTATCGCACGCTCGCCTTACGAAAAGGACGCGCTGCTCTACGTGCCGGGAGCCGGGCTGACGTTGGCCGAGCAACTTGGACTCGCCAACAAAGCCGACCGCATCGCCGGGCTGACAGGGCCGAACAGCTACATGCGCGAGCAAGACAACCCGTTCACACGCTTGCAGCTGCTGGCCGACTTGGAACGCGCGCCGCAGATCAAGTTCAACGATCTGGCGACAGCTGTCAATACCCCCGTGGTCGAGGACAACCCACTCAATTTCGACATGCGGATAGATTTCTTCCGCCAGTCGGATGATCGCGTCGTCACGGCCTTCACGATCCAGACCGAAAATCGCGATCTCGTCTTTAAAGATGTCGGCGGCGTGCAAACGGCCCAGCTCAACATCTTCGGGCGTATTACATCGGTTGCCGGACGGCGCGTCGGCGTTTTCGAAGATCCCGTGATCACCACCGCCACGCCGGAAGAACTAGCCACCATCAAGGATCGCAAGTCAGCCTATCAGAAAGCGGTCGCGCTCCCGCCCGGCACCTACAAGATTGACGTCATCGTGCGCGACATCAACTCCGGCGCAACGGGCGTCCGTCACGTCGGCTTCACCGTGCCGAAGTACGACTCGCAAAAGCTCTCCACCTCAACGCTCGTGCTCGCGGCCAAACTCCAGAGCTTGATCGATCAACCGGCCATCGGTCAGTTCGTCATCGGGCAGAACAAGGTCATCCCGAACGTTTCGGGCATCTACCGGCGCGGCGAGCCTGTCGGCATATACATGCAAGTTTACAACGCCGGTATCGACCAGATGACGCTCCGCCCATCGGTGGACGTCGAATACGTTTTGGTCAAAGACGGCAAAGAAGTGAACAAGGTAGCCGAAGATTGGCGTGGCATGAGCGATGCCGGTCAACGCTTGACGCTCGCCAAGTTGCTCTCGACTAGCGGCCTACTGCCCGGCGAATACGAACTACAGGTGCGCATCAAGGATCGCGTTTCGGGTCAAACGTTGATGCCTTCGGCGAAGTTCACGGTCGTCGAGTAACGCTTTCAGCGCCCTGCTTCCTTTTGCCTTGAAGAGCGCGAAAGACGAAACGTCCTTCGCGCTCTTCGGCTTTTGAACGACACCGTCGAGCGGTCAACGCGCTTCCGACGAGCAACCCTCGACTTCCATCGACCTTCGGCTTTTGAACGGCACCGTCGAGCGGTCAACCCCTCGCTAGGCACATCGTTTGACTCCACCACACCTGCTCGGCAACGCCGCTAGTTTAGGTCCCCCCGCCGAATCGGCTCTTCGACCCTCGAACACACGCAGCTTGCGCGCCCTCGAAGCCAACCTACCAACGTGGTTTCTCCCTGCCGATCGCCGCGCGAAAATTTAAGATCGAGGCAACGCTCCA
>CAKZOF010000113.1 GCA_937135995.1 uncultured Pyrinomonas sp. | reverse complement strand
CACAAAAGATCTCCAGCCAAGTTTTAACCAAGCTCCAAGCGTAGCATTAGTTCTTCATCTCGCCGAGGCACGTTGACCCGCTCGGCGAGTAGGAGCGGTTCTCGACGGCTGAGGGAACGCGAACGAGACGCGCAACAACGGCTGGAGCAAAGAGCCCCCGCCCACGAGAGCTGGGGAGAACATCAATGAGTAGCTTGACACGAGCACGGACAGTTGTTGAGTTCAGAACCTAAGGGAATAACTCAGGCGCACGCTGCGCCCCATCTCTGGCGCAATGTTTTTGCTGAAAGATAGGTGGTTGCGGTACAGCGTGTCGCCCAAATTATACCCGCCAAACGCGAGAATATGCGTCGTCCGCTTGGTCACAAAGGTGTATGAGGCGTTGACGTTAAAGATCGCGTAGCCTGCGGTTGGCGTCTCGTTATCGAAGACACGATTCTGGCGGTTTGCCAGAATCAGCTCTGGCCGGACGTTGAGCGCTTTGTAACGCCAGTCTAATCCGAACCGCCCGCGCAGAGGTGGAATCCGCGGCAGCGGTTTGTTGAGTTCTGTCAGTTCCGCCCGCACGTAATCCACCTGGCCGTCGAACCACAGGTTGCGAAAGGCTCGCGCCTCGATACTCGCCTCCGTCCCCATGTAACGGCTATCGCCTTGGGCGTAATTGACTATCGGGAGGCGTGATTCCTCGTCCGTTAGGCCCGTGAACGCCGGGAAGACAAAGTTGCGGAGATTGTAGTAGAAGAAGCTGCCTTCAAGCCGCACGCGCTCCGATGAATGGCGCAGCGAGAAGTCAATTCCGTCGCCCAGCTCGGGTTCTAAGTTCGGGTTGCCGACGTCGAAGACGAGGAGGCCCGGATGCGGCCCGTTGTTGTAAAGCTCTTCGAGCGCCGGGGCGCGGAAAGAGTGCTGATAGTTGGCAACAAAGGAGCCGTCCTTCCAGAGCAGAACGCGTAGCCCGGCGCTGCCGGAGAAGCCGACAAAATTGCGGTCGCGGAAGTTGCCCTCCGGGTTGTAGCCGTTCTGTTCGACGCGCCCGCCAAACTGAAACCCAACGCGCTCGAGATCGATGCGCTCCAAAGCGTAAACAGCGAAAGAATTCTGCTTGGTGCGCGGCGTAGGTGCTTCCTTGCCGATGGATTCATAGTCCCTAGTGAAGCCGGAGAACCCGAACGTGCCGGAAAAACTGCCTCGTCGCCGCTGATTGAAATGCGCCCGGTAGTTGAAATTCTTGTTGGTCGCGACCGACTCGAGTTCGGTGGCGTTTTCGTCAGACTCAAATTCGAACTCACGCGCCCTGTAGTTGTTGTAACTGACGGCAAAATCGCCCCCTTCGATGAAACCGCCGAGGTCGCGCAATCCCCCTCTGACTTGGTAGTTGTGGCGGCGCTCGGACAGGGACTCGAAGTCGACCGCGTCCGGCTCGACGGGAATACCATGACGCCGGAGGTCGTAGTTGTAACTGAATACGAGCCAGCCCTTGCGCGGGAACCAGCCCGCTCCGGCGCTCGTGTTACCGGTGCGGGCGAAGGAGTTAGGCACTCTCCCCAGAGGCGTGCGATAGTCGTTGGCTTTCTGCCCTCCGCCGCTGGCGAAAAACAGAAAGTCGCGCGTCCCGTACTTGAAGCCGCCGCTTGTTCCTGCTTGCCAGTTGTTCGTACCGCCGAAAGCGGTTAGGTAGCCGGACAGACCTTTTTGATAGACCTCGTTTGTGGAGATGCCGTTAACCACGCCGCCGATGGCGTTGCTGCCGTAGAGCAGGGTCGCTGGGCCTTTGACGATCTCCACACGGTCCAGCGAGAGCACATCGATCGGTTCAACTTCGTCGCCCGACTGCGAGGCGATGCCGCCAACACGCAGACCATCTTGCAAGACTAACACGCGGTCACCGTCGAAACCGCGAATCACGGGACGACCAGAGCCGGGACCGAAGGATCGTTTGGCCACGCCCGGTTGGTATTCGAGCGCCTCGCCGATGGAGATGGGATCTCTTTGGGCGAGTTCCAAAGCCCCAACTGAAGTAACGGACTGGTAGGAAAAGTTAACCGCCTCGATGGAGCCGGTCGCCGTCACCGTCACCTGCTCGCTGACCGGGGCGAGAGTCAGTAGTAGGTCAACAGTTTGCTCGCCACCCGTGATCTCGATGGTTTTGACCGCGTCCGGCACGCGGTGCAAGGTGCGCGATGATTTGATACCGGCCAATGGGGAGATCAGTAAGTTCAAAAGCGCCGCTTTCGTCGGTCAATACCATCTTCTTTAGTTGAGCGATGGTCACAACAGCATTGCGCGCTGGTGCCCCCGAAGGCTCGACTCTAACGACTCCCCGAAGCGTGCCTGTCACGGCAGAACTTTGAGCGAACGCCGTCATTGATAAGAGCAGGATCATCAAGGCTGACGAAAAGATGGTTTGAATTCGCACCACTCAAGCGTCTCCTGAATGAAAATGGCGAAGGACGGGCTTGCCTTCCTAGATTTTGAAACTGAAAATCATTTTCAGAATCGGATGCTACTCAAACCCCCGGATCCTGTCAAGCGATTTCGGTTGTCGACCCATCAGATTGCGTCGCCCGGAGACCCTGTCCAGCAGTGCCCAAGTCTCGGGCGGTAGCGTGATGTCTCGGCTCTTCCACTACCGCGACAAACGCGCCGAGGTACGAGGCAAGCTCAACACCGAACGCACCAGCTGATAGAGACTCCCTAGAGGTAGATCTTTTGTTCACTAGTAGTTCAAGGTTGTGAGTTGAAAGGCCCAGGGGGTGAATCGATACTTGCTCCTTTGAAGGAAGAAAAACCAGCGGTTAAATTGGAGGGGATAAGTAAAGAAGAAGCGACTATCATGCCGATCTGTTCACAACTTCATTGCTTACTGTAGAAGGGGATAAGTAAAGAAGAAGCGACTATCATAGCCAACCAAGCCATGCTTGCTGCGAACAAGAACGCTTTCAGGCCTTATCCCCTTTGGAAAAGCTTCATGTCGTTCCATGCGAGCAGGTGTTATTTTGGTGCATCATCTACGATGGGGGAGGACCGGAGGTTGTTATTGATAAAATTACTGGTCAAGTTGTGAAGATATACGAGATACCGCAAGGTCTGGTCGATGATGCGGATGCTATTGAGCCTGCGGCCAGAGGGATTAGCGAGCAGGAGGCTATTGAAATAGCTAAAAGGAATTTCCGTGCGTGGTGTGGGAGAGAGCATCGTCGAGCGCGACGGGTGGGCATACGTACGGAATCTCCGTGCGTGGTGTGGGAGAGAGGATGATCTAGCATGGTTCGCTGTGTCAGCTTGCGAGTTGGCTAGAGTCTGGCGCGTAATTTTTGACATTAGACTGACTTTGAGGCCCGAGCGAGTTTAGCGTGCGAATAAGCGCAGATCATCCAGTCGATCAACCGGCGGTCCGAGATGTGCGATGTGGACGAGACTTCTGGCCGCTGTGTTCTTCAATTTCCTGTTCTGTATCATCCGCACTGCCGGTCTGTCTTTGCTTGATGCGCACGCAGCGGTCGAGCTCGTCCACCGCTTCGAGAACTTTGAGGCGCAGGTCGCGGTCAAGATCGCGCGCGTTGTCGAGAAACCCACGCACGACACTTTGAGCACGCTCGCTGCATTGTCCACCGATGAAAGCCGCAAGCCAGTTGTTGACGAAGAAGATCTTGCGCATCTGTTTCAGGCGCGGTAGTTCGCGCAACGCCGGCTCTAGGTATGGCAGTGTCAAGTCAGCTTGCTCGAAGAAGTTGAACCAAGGCAGACTCGCTTCGATCCAGCTTTCGGGAAGCTGTGCGTCGTTCAAGTAAGCTGCGAAGTATGTTCGCTTCACTGCCGCATCGCGTCGTGCCGCGCCCGCGGCGTAAGCATAGCGGCGGGCGTCATCCGACATATCTGCGCGGCTCTCCTGCTCCAGCAATGCCGGCGCTTCCGAGTCGTCGCGTGCGAGCAGCGCTGCAATCACTGAGAAGCGGTCGC
>CAKZOF010000112.1 GCA_937135995.1 uncultured Pyrinomonas sp. | reverse complement strand
GCCCCTCTTCGCGCTCGCCGCGACGCAACAGCGCCGTCGCCAGATTGTAGAGCGCCGTCGTGTTGTATGGTTCGGCGTCGAGCGCCGTGCGAAAGGCAGCGATCGCTTCGTCGTACCGTCGCTGCTGAACCAGCACTTGACCCAGATTGACGTTGGCCCCGACATCGCGCGGGTCGATGGCGAGCACGCGCCGGAAAGCGGCGATGGCATCTTCCGGTCGATTCTGCGACCGCGCGATGAGGCCCAAGATGTAATGCGGCTGCGGCGCGTCGGGCGCGATCTTGGCCGCTTCTTCGGCGACCGCGCGCGCCCCCTCGAGATCGGCGGCGTTGTACAGCGCGATGGCCAGATTGATGCGCGCGATGTTCAAGCTCTGGTCCACTTCCAGCGCGCGCCGGAAACGTTCCGCCGCTTGCTTGTAGTCGTACTGTTCGAGCAACGCCACGCCCAGGTTGTTGATCTGGTAGGCCTGCTCGCGCGCTGCCGCGTCCGCGCTCGCCCGCGAGGCCAAACGCGCCGATCCCCAGAAGAGCAGGCCGCCGCACACGACCGCACCAGCGACGACCAAACGTCCGATGACTCTCGACATCTGCTTTTCGTTCCCTCCACTTGCACACACAGCGCAACGCGCCGAAACCGAAGAGGAGATCTTGACGCCGGCTCGCAAAAGCAGCCCCTCGGTTGGCTGCTGGCTGTTGGGCGGCGAATCGCCTCGGGATTAACGCGCTTTGATCGTTACGTAACGGCGTCCGCTGTAGAGCCGCACGCCATCGCCCGTGGAGACCATCATCAGCGGACGCGGGCGGCGCAGACCGGCATCTTCCGCCGCGGCGACCGAAAGGAGCTGTCGCCCGCTGATGTCGAAAAGATTGAACCGACCGTCATCCGTGAAACCGAAACCGTAAGCGCCGACATCGAGCCGTTGATCGTTGATATTGATTCCGAGGTCGGTGATCAAAAAGCCTTCGTATTTGGCGCGCACGTCCGCCGAGTAGCCCGACGTATCGACGAGCGCAGCAATGACATGCTGCCGCTGACCAAAACGCACGGCGGCGGCGTTGCGCATCTGCGTCGGGCCGGTCTGCCCTTCGAAGTAGAAGCTCGACGGCACCACGCGCGCCAGCTCCGTGCTCGGCACGATCACCGGCGCCCTCTGCGCAAACGCTTCAATGGCCAAAAGCCCCAACGCTAGACCACACCAAATGGCCAATCGATTCTTGTTCATCTCCAGTCTCCCTCCCGTGGACGACATCGCCGTCGCCCTTCGCCCGAACAGGACGATGGGCCGATGCTTTTCAGCGATTTTTCGCGACGGCGCATTGAGTTGTTTGTTGGCGTACTGTACTATTTTGTCCGCGCTGCTTGCAACCATCTCCGATGATTCTTCGGCGGATCATCCACTGTCTCTGCTCGGCAGCACTGCTGGCCAACGCGCTCGGCGCGTCGGCGCAGACGCCGCCGGTCAATCAAACACGCACGGGCCGGTCCTACGCGGCGGGCGAGCCGCTCAAGCGTCCGTCCGCACCCGTTCCGCAGGCTCCATCGCCCGTGCAGTTCACGGACGTCACCGCACAGAGCAACATCGACTTCAAGCATGCAGCTTCGCCGACCTCGCAAAAGTACTTGCTTGAGACCATGG
>CAKZOF010000111.1 GCA_937135995.1 uncultured Pyrinomonas sp. | reverse complement strand
TGGTTCGCGCGCCCTATTCCGGTTACATCAGCAACCGTCCTGTGGTCGTGGGCGAATACGTCACGCCTGCCTCGGTGATCGTCACGTTGCTGCGCACCAACCCGATCAAGTTGCAAGCCCAGATACCGGAGGCCGAAGCGCCTTTCATCCGTCCGGGGATGAGCGTAACAGTTGAAGTGGAAGCTTTCCCTCAGCGCCGTTTCGCCGGGCGCGTGGTCGCCGTTAATCCGGCCATCGACCCGGCGTCGCGCTCGGCGGTGGTGGAAGCTGAGATCGAAAACGGCGACAACGCGTTGCGCGCTGGCATGTTCGCCACGGTGCGCATTTTGCGCGGTCAGAGTCAGCGCGTGGTGCTCGTGCCACGCGCCGCTGTGCTCCGCGATCAAAGCACGCAATCCTACCGCGTCTTCGTCATTCAGGGCGACGTGGCGCGGTTGCGCGTCGTGCAGATCGGCGAAGAGGAAGGCAACATGGTCCAGATCCTCTCCGGCGTCGAGGATGGCGAGGTGGTCGCTACGAGCAATCTGCAGCAACTTTACGAGGGAGCCAGAGTCCGTCCGGCGGCGTAACAGACGCTCGCCGGAAGCCGGACGACCGAGCACGAGGTCTTTATGCAGAAGCTAGCCGAGATTTGCGTCCGACGACCGGTTTTCGCTACCGTCATCATCCTCATCCTGACGGTGATCGGCGGTTTTTCGTTCTTCCAGCTCGGCGTTGATCGTTTCCCGAAGATCGATCTACCGACGGTGACTGTCTCGACCACCAATCCGGGTGCCGCCCCGCAAGAGATCGAGACCGAGATCACGGACATCATCGAAGGCGCAGTTAACACTGTGCCCGGCATCGACGAGATGCGGTCGAGTTCGTCGCAAGGGCGCTCGAACATCACAATCACCTTCAACCTCGAAAAGAATCCGGACGTGGCGGCGCAAGAGGTGCGCGACAAGGTGAGCACCATTCTCAACCGCCTGCCGGAGACGGCTGATCCGCCCATCGTGCAAAAGTCTGATCCTGATTCGACGCCCATCATCCAGTATGCCGTCAGCGCGCCGCGTTCCATCGTCGAGCTGACCGATATCGTCGATAAACAGGTGCGCGAACGGCTTGAATCGGTCGACGGCGTCGGCGAGGTCTTCATCTACGGCGCGCGTCAAAGGCAGATCAAAATCTACCTCGATCCGGAGAAGATGCGCGCCTATGGTCTTGCGGTGAACGATGTCGCCAACGCCTTGCGCGCGCAGAACCTCGAGTTGCCCGGCGGAAGTTTGGACGAAGGCGCACGGCGCGTCAACCTGCGGACGATGGGGCGCGTCGAGAGAGTGGCGGACTTCAACGACGTCGTCATCGCGACGCGGAACCGTTATCCGGTGCGCATCCGCGACATTGGGCGCGTCGAAGATGGGGGCGCTGATCCGACTTCGGCCGCTTCGTTGAACGGCGTACCATCAGTGTCGGTCGCCGTGCGCAATCAATCAGGGGCGAACACGATGGCCGTCATCCGCGCCGTCAAGCAGCGCATGGAGGAGATCCGACCACTGCTGCCACCCGATTTCAAGGTGGCAGTGACGCGCGACCAGTCCGAGTTCATCGAAAACTCCCTGCACGCCATCGAAGAGCACCTGATCGTCGGCGGCCTACTTGCGGCTCTGGTGGTCTTCGTCTTTCTCTGGAATTTCCGTTCGACGCTGATCGCGGCGTTCGCCATTCCCGCTTCCATCATCTCG
>CAKZOF010000110.1 GCA_937135995.1 uncultured Pyrinomonas sp. | reverse complement strand
AATCCACGCGGCCCTTTAGAAAAGCAAGGCCGAACAGAATAGCTAGCGAAGCTCCGGCGATCACGTATCCGACCACCGGGCTCTTCTTCTTCTCCGTCCGGGGCCCGTTGCCTTCCGCAGATTTCTGCTCCGCCCTGCATCCTTGTTGTTCCATCTCCGACTTTCCTTCCAATTGATCGGCTTCTGTACTCATTGATCCCTCACGAAAGGTCATAGGGCAAACCACGTACCAATCGGTTCCAGTTCGAGGTTAAATCGCGTTTGGAAGAGCGTCAAATCATATTTCTGTGTAGAAGCCGGATCATTAGCGACAATTTCATCACAGCCGCTGATGATTTATCGCGGAATCGTCACGCTTTTCTTTGACTCGCGAGCGCTTCTTGTGCGATTTTGTTCAGCCGAATAGTTCGATTAGGAGACGATCCGCCATGAGTTTGATCGATTTCGTACATGCGCGCGAGATCTTGGATTCGCGTGGCAATCCGACCGTCGAGGCCGAAGTCGGGTTGATCAGCGGCCATCAAGGGCGCGCGGCCGTCCCATCGGGCGCTTCGACCGGCGAACACGAGGCGGTCGAGCTACGCGATGGCGACCGCCGACGCTACGGCGGCAAAGGCGTGTTGCGCGCCGTCGAGCACGTCAACGAGCAGATCGCGCGCGAGCTTGAAGGCCTGGACGCGCTCGATCAGATCGACATAGATCGCACGCTCATCGCGCTCGACGGGACGCCGAACAAGAAACGCTTGGGTGCCAATGCCATCCTCGCCGTTTCGCTGGCGACGGCGCGCGCGGCCGCCGACTTCCTCCAAGTGCCGCTTTACCGCTACTTGGGCGGCGTCTCGGCGCGAACGCTGCCCGTGCCGCTGATGAACATCCTGAACGGTGGGGCACACGCCGACAACAACGTCGATTTCCAAGAGTTCATGATCGTCCCCATCGGTGCACACGCTTTTCGCGACGCGTTGCGCATGGGCGCTGAGGTCTTTCACGCGCTCAAGGCTGTGCTGAAAAAGCACGGGTACGCAACCAGCGTCGGCGATGAAGGCGGCTTTGCACCGAACCTGCGCTCGAACGAAGAGGCGGTGGAGATCATTCTCGAAGCGATCGCGCAGGCCGGTTACAAGGCCGGAAGCGACATCCTCTTGGCGCTCGACCCGGCGGCGAGCGAGTTCTATGAAGATGGCGTTTACGTCTTCAAGAAGTCGGATGGGCGGCGGCTGTCGCGCGAAGAGATGGTCGCTTACTGGCGGTCTTGGGTCGACCAATACCCGATCATCTCCATCGAGGACGGGATGGCGGAGGACGATTGGGAGGGTTGGAAGCTACTGACCGACGAACTGGGGCGGCGCATTCAATTGGTGGGCGACGACCTGTTTGTCACCAACACGAAGTTCTTGCGCCAAGGGATCGAAAAGGGCGTCGCCAATTCCATTCTCGTCAAAGTCAACCAGATCGGCACGCTCACCGAGACGCTCGAGTGCATCGAGCTAGCCCGCACGCACGGGCGAACGGCGATCATCTCGCACCGTTCGGGCGAAACGGAGGACGCGTTCATCGCCGATCTCGCCGTGGCGACCAACGCCGGGCAGATCAAAACCGGGTCGCTGTCGCGCACGGATCGAACGGCGAAGTACAATCAGCTACTGCGCATCGAAGAAGAGTTAGCCGAAGCGGCCTACTTTCCTGGACCGGCAGCTTTCGACCACCTCGACAACGACATGTTG
>CAKZOF010000109.1 GCA_937135995.1 uncultured Pyrinomonas sp. | reverse complement strand
TCACCGAGGCGGTCGCGAGCGCGTTCAATTCCGCCGAAATGCTCGACATCGCTGCGGCGAAGATCGCTGCGATGATCAACCCGACGACGCCCACCGGCATGTACTGAACGACGAAAGTCGGAAAGACGTAGTTGACATCGGTGAAATTACGATTACCGCTTTCGCGTCGAACCGTCTCGAGCCCCTTTTTGCGCACCTCTTCAAACGCACGCTCGGCCTCCAGATAGCCTCGCCTAGCTTGGTCCGCCTCGGATGACGAAGCATCGCGCATGGCGCGTACATATTCGATGGCCGCCCGTTCGCGCGCTGCATGAGCCGCTTCGTATTCCGCGCTCAACTGCTGCGCATCGGTGAACGCTCTCTGTTCGAGGCGTCGCGCCTCGACGCGATTGAAAATGAGCGGCGGACGCTCGAATAGATAAAAGACGAAGACCAGCACGCCGATGAGCAGAATGAGGAACTGCATAGGGATCTTGATGAAGGCGCTCATCAGGAGCGACGTGCGCCCTTCGTTCACCGAACGCGCCGTCAGATACCTTTGCACTTGGCTCTGATCGCAACCGAAATAGGAGAGCATCAAGAAGAGTCCGCCGATCAGGCCGGACCAGAGCGTGTAACTCTCCTGCAAACTAAACCGCGCGTCCACGGTCGTCAGGCGCCCCGTCGCGCCCGCCAGATGAAGCGCATCCGTGAAGGCTACGCCCGCCGGGAACTTCGACAGGATGACGAAAAGACATACGCCCAGACCGACGAAGATGATGACCATCTGCTTGACATCGGTCCACGTGACGGCCTGCACGCCGCCCGCCATCGTGTAAAGGGTCGTCGTCAAGCCCATGGCGAAGACGGTCGCTGCTTCGCTCCAACCGAGCACGATCGAAAGGATGACGGACGGCGCGGCGATGATCACGCCGACGCCCAAACCGCGCGACAGGAGAAAGAAGAAACTGGTCAGCGTGCGCGTGCGCGCATCGAAGCGGCGTTCCAGATACTCGTAGGCCGTGAAGACCTTGGCGCGGTAGAAGAACGGCACCGCCGTCATGCAGAGGATCACCATCGCAAATGGCAGTCCGTAGTAGAACTGGATGAAGCGCATGCCGTCGGCGAACGCCTGCCCGGTCGTGCCGACGAGCGTGATCGCCGATAACTGCGTCGCCATCACCGAAAGACCGACAGCCCACCAAGGCAAACTTCGGTCGGCGAGGAAATAACCTTCGACCTTGCCGCTGTGCTTCGAAAGCCGCACGCCATCCCAGACGACGTAGACGAGATAGGCGGCGACCACCGCCCAATCGATCAACCTCATTCTTTATCGAACTCCCTGCCGACAAATCGCCGAGCTTTGCGTTGAAGCGCAGCTGGCCCTTAGCGCGAGAAGGCGGCTGAAAAGAGCCAGAGCGCGCCGATCAGCGCCGCCGTGTAAACGACGACGCCGATGTAAACGCGACGCCAACGAGCTTCTTCTCGGTCGTTTTCAAACTGCGGATCAACCATTCTCCCCTCGATCCACTCCGGCGACGCAACGGCCCCACGAGACGCGCCTCTTCCCGAGGAGTCCGGCGCGCGTCGGCGGAGAAAGTTTAGAAATTGAACTTGAAGCCGAGTTGGAACTGTCGGCTATCGGTTCCGACCGGATTCCGCTTTGTAAAATCGGGCAACGGTCCGGTCAAGCTCCCATCGGGATTCGTCGGCACCACGCCGTTGACCGAAACGATGCTGTTGATGTTGAAGACGTTGATGAATTCGCCGAAGACCTCCAAATTGAAACGCTCGCTGAAGCGCACGAAGCGCGTGTAGCGGAGATCGACGTTGAACTGGCGCGGCGTGCGCCCCGTGTTGCGCCCGATGAAGAGCGGCCGATCGGCGTTGCCGGCCGCGCCAAAACCGTCCTGGTTCAAATCGCGCCCCGTCGTGATGTTGAAGGTTTCGCCGCTGTTGGCCGTTGCGATGATCCCCAGTTGGTTGTCGTTAAGGACGCTCCGCCAGAATCCGCTCTCGAGATTGAAAGTCGGTCGCCCGACGAAACTCAGGACGAACGTGTGACGCTGATCGGCGAAAGCGTTCCCGCGATCGCGGCGCCGGTTCGTCGGATCGGACAGCACGTAACTTGTCGCGGCAACGAGGTTCTGCTCCGGAGCGTCGTCGATCGCGTGCGAGTAGGTGTAGTTCGCGCTGAACTGGTAGCCAGACGAGAAACGCTTGTTGAGCGAAAGCGTACCCGCCGTGTAGTTCGACGTGCCGACCGATTCCACCATGAGAACGTTGTTGAACTGCGGATAGAGGCGCGTCGTCGGACTCACCGTGGTGCTGAACACAGGGCGACCGTCGGCCAAAAATCCGATCGGATTGATCGGATTGATGTTGCGATAGACGGGCAAGTGCGTCCCGCGCGAGTTGATAAAGCCGACGGTCAACGAAAGATTCGGCGACAGCGCCTGTTCCAACTGCAAGTTTGTGTGAAAAGCGACGAGGTTTTCGTAATCGGGCGAGACGGCTTCGATGCTCTGGCGCGGCAACGTCGTTCCCGGCGGAAGCGAACCGAGCGTGTTCGGAAAACGTGGCGCACCCACACCGCTCGGGCCGACGACGAAAGTGACGAAGCGCGGATTGCCGTTGCTCTGCAACGCGCGCCGATAGATGTCGAGCCACGGTTGCTCGTAGTAAAGTCCAGCGCTCGCGCGCAAGACGGTCGGAAGACGCCCTTCGCGCAAAGCATAGGCGATGCCGAGCCGCGGCGCGAAGTTGTTCTTGTCCGTGCGGAAGCGGCGCGAAAATTCGAGCGGCGCGTTCGGGTCGCCGTCCGGCACGTCGTAAAGGTCATAGCGCACGCCGTAGTTGATCTTCAAACGCGACGTCGCTTTCCAATCGTCCTGGACGAAGGCTTGATAAAAGGTCGCTGGAACGGTGATGCTTGGATCGCCGAGCGTTTCTGTGTACTGCGTGTAGCTGAAAGGATTCGCCCCGCTCTTTGCCGCCACATAGGCTGCGATCGATGGGAAGGTATAACGCGCGAACACGCCCGCACGCTGCGTCTGACGAACGCGGTTGAAGCCGGCACCGAACTTGATCGTGTGCAGGCCGCGCGTGATCGTCACGTTGTCGAGCAATTGGTTCGATACCTCGAGCGGCGCGATCGTGTTGGCGTTCTCCGGCGCACCGAAGGCCGCGATACCCGAGATCAAAATCGAAGGGCCGCTGCCGGAGTTTTTGTTTGGCAAGTTCTCGGATTTGCGCCGCGCGTACTGATAACGTAGTTCATTGAGGACGAGAGGCGAAAAGGTCGAAACAAGCTGCAATCCGACTGAATCAGCGCGGTCAATGAAATCTATGCTCCGCTCGAGCGTCGTCGTGCCGCCAGCGATGTTGTTCGGCGACGTGTTGCGGAACAGATTGAAGCGCCCGACGAGGCGATGCTTGTCCGTCAGTTGCGCATCCGTTCGGACGATGAAGAAGTTGACCTTCTGCGAAGCCGGGATCGAGTTCGGGAAAGCGTTCGGACTGACGCCAGCGGCGATCAACGCCGCTTGGTCCGCCTTGCTGATCGTGATGACGCGCTGCGGCTCGCCCGCTAGATCGCGCATGACGCGCTCGAATCCCGCGTAGAAGTGCCAACGGTCGCGGATGATGGGGCCGCCCAACGCCGCCGTGTAATCATCGACTTTCGTCTCCGGCTTCGGCTTGGTCGGATCAGAGAAGAAGGGGCGCGATGAGAACGGCGTACGCCGGAAGCGGTATCCGACCGTGCCGCGATACTCGTTCGTTCCGGCGCGCGTCACCGCATTGAAGACCACTCCGGGCGTGTTGCCGAACTCCGGGGCGAAGCCGTTCGTCACGACTTGAACTTCGCCGATAAAGACTTCCGAGATCGGCATCAATCTAATTCCAGCTCGGTCCGATTGCGTGTTGTAGTTGCCATCGAGTTGGTAGTTGATCCGCCGCGCATAACCGTTGGCGCTGATGCGCGGCACGCCGAATTCGACATTGGGCCGCCCGACGACGTTCGCTTGAAGCAACGCGAAGTTGTACAGGTTGCGCGAAACCAACGGAAGGTTGGCCACCTCGCGTTCGTTGATGACACGCCCCAGATCGATCTTGGCCGGATCGGCGATCGGTGCGTCGCTGCTGACGGTGACCGTTTCGGTGACGCCGCCCGGCTCGAGCGTCATATCCACGGTCGCCGTCTGCCCGGCAGCAAGCGTGATCCCTTCACGCACGAGTCGTTTGAAGCCCGAAGCTTCGACTTCGAGACGATAGTTTCCGAGCGGCAGCAGCGGCGCGCGGTAGAAGCCGTTCTCGTCGGTCTGAAGCGTGCGCGCGGCGCCCGTCTGCGTGTTCGCGACGACGACTCTCGCGCCGACGACGGCAGCGCCGTTGACGTCTCTGACGGTGCCTTCGATCTGCCCGTTGAGCGCCTGCGATTGCGCGTAGATCAGGAATTGGCCCGCGAGGTAGAACGACAAAACGAAGAGCAGTCGCGAAACGGCTTCGCTTCGGTCACATTTCAGCGCAAACATCTCTATGCCCTCCCAAGGACGGCGGCGCGGGAGCTGACTCCTTCACGCCAATCAATCCGATCCAATTTCGTGAAACTTTGCGCCAACGCCTCGTACAGGGATTCGTTAGCGCGTTCGAGCGCAAGTCTGACGCTGCCCATCAAAGCAGCCTCTTCGCCGAGTTCCGTCAAAACGAGCGCCGGACAGTTCTGCGCAATGCGCGACGCGATCCGCTGCAGACGCGGCAGCAACTCGGGTGCCGATGCGATCAAGCGTCCGCCGAAGATGATCATCTCCGGATCGAGAACGGTCGCGATGTTGGCAACGGCGGCCCCGAGCCGCAGTACATCCTCTTCGCCGAGTGTACCCACGGCTTTGACGCGCGGCGACCGACGCGCTCTCGGTGCCGCGCCGACATAGAATTCAAGATACCCAGCGGCACCGAAATCGGCATCCCACTCACGAAAATCAACGTTGATGTGACTGATCTCGCCCGCATGCCAACGGTGACCGCGATGAAGACGGTCTTCAATGATGATGCCAGCACCGATGCCCGCATCCATCCAGACAAAGACGAAGTTATGCACGCCGCGCGCCCGCCCGCGCCATTGCTCGCCGAGCGCAGCGAGATTGACGTCGTTGTCGACGACGATCGGCGCGCCGAGCTGCTCGCACAGCATCGCCCGCACATCGACGTCGGTCCAGCCTTCCAAATTCGCCGCTTCGATCACCACGCCGCGCGCGACGTCGGTCATACCAGGCGCGCCAACCGCAACCGCAAACAGCGGTGCCTCGGCGTGCGCGTCCAAAACCTTGCGCGTCGCTGTCGCCAAGCGACGAAGCAACGGGCGCGGACGCACGTCGCTGATCCCTTCGATGGTCCGCTTTCGCAAGATGCGCCCGTTCATGTCCGCCACGGCAAGTTGAATAGAGCCAGTGCCGATGTTGGCGCCGACGACTACTCCGCATCCGGCGTTGAACCCCAAAAGCTGCGGTTTTCGCCCCCCGTTGGAAGCGCCTTCGCCTCGCTCTTCAAGCAACCCGGCTTCAAGCAACCTTCCGACAAGCGCCGACACGGTCGGCGGACTCAGACGCGTCGCACGCACAAGGTCAGCGCGCGAGACGGTTCCGAGTTTGCGCACAACACGCA
>CAKZOF010000108.1 GCA_937135995.1 uncultured Pyrinomonas sp. | reverse complement strand
GCGCCTCTGTTTGCGGCGCGCCAGCGAAGACGGCGTTCGTCAGACGAATTGACAGCGAGCCACCGTTGATGATAAAAGGTCGCGATTCGCTTCGCCCGGAAAATTCCGGCGATCCAGAAGATATGAAGATCCTTCGTCTTCCCGTTCAACCGCTGACGCGCGAAAGCTTCGCCCCTTACGGCATCGTCATCGACCGTCGTGGCTCGGTGGAGATAGACTTGGGCGGCGGCACGCCGAGCATGACGGGCGCGACGGCTGAACGGCGGCCTTTCCGTTTCGAGTTCATGGCCCGCCATCAACAAACGATGCAAGTCTTCTCACCGCTCGTCGGTTCGCGCGCCATCATCGCCGTAGCGCCGCCGAACGATCGCCAAGCGCCTGATCTGGACAAGATCGCTGCGTTTCTCGTCGATGGTCGCTGGCCCTACGCCTACCATCGCGGCACGTGGCATACGCCGCCGTTTCCCATCGACGAGTGGGCGTCCTATCTGGTCGTCGATCGCCAAGGGACGCTCGAAGAGGATTACGAACTGGTCGATCTGCGCGCAACATACGGCTGCGCCTTCGAATTCGATCTGCCGTAGAAGCAGAGAAGCGAAGTCGGCCCAAGGCCGGTCACGAGCATCAGTTGCAAACGTAAAGGTAGAGGTAAGGGCTCTGCTCTTGGCCCGCCGCCTTCCGATCGAACCAGCGATCGACTTCCTCGTGCTCGCGCAACTCCCCGCGAAGCAACGCGACGACGAGATCGCGCACGAGCACGGTATTGAAAGGCTTGTCGTAAACGCTCTCGCGTTGCACGCCAGCCAGTTTGAGCAAGAACGGAACGCGGGGATCAAACGGCAAAGAGGAGAAAGGGCGCTCTTCTGCTTGAAGGTTGCCCTTGAGGACGAAATCGTAGGCGTCCGTGCGCCACCAATGATCGGACATCATCAGCACGGTCGTCTCGTCCCACATCCCAGCTTCTTCGAGAGCGCGCCGCAACTCGCCCACGGTCCGGTCTACAAGCGCTAGGTTATCGAAGTAACTCCCTTCTCCCAAAGCCGTCGTTTCACCCGTTTGACGATTGAATATGACGGGTAGATGCGGAACCGGAAAGTGAACGAAAGCGAGGTCGATGCTCGGGTCGATGATCAACTGTTTGGCTGCCTTCAGCACCTCTTGGTAAATCAGCAGATGGAACTCAGCACCGTGCGTAATGCGGCGCGTTTCCCGTCTCCTCTCGACGAGAAGACGGTAACCGAGCGGCAGGCTCGCGATCATCTCGTCGCTTGCGAGCGCGCGTTTCATCTGGCCCCACAGACCGAGACGTTCGGCGATCAGCGTGCGCGCATCTTCACACCGCGCTACGTCAGCGGCGAAAGTGTGACAGTACGGATGGTACCACCCAACCACTCCGACGCGGAATCCCTGCTCTTGCGCTGTTCTGAAGACCGTGGCGATCCGGCTCGCGGGCACGCCTTTGAATGCACCAGCCATCTTCAGCGCAGGATCGTTAGCGTCGGCAGTTGGGTCGAGGGAGCAGACGATGTCGCCAGTCAGCAACGACGGGATCGCCGTCATCGTCCACTTGCTCGGTGGATAAGCGTTTTCAGCGTGCCACGACTGAGCACGCAAGCCGTCCAGTTCCGGAAGCGCAACATCCGATGGTCGGCGCAGAAAGGCAGCGCGTTGGTCCAACTCGTCGAAGACGATCCAAACGACCCGGTGATGCCGTTTTTGTGCGAGCGACAAGGCAGACTCGTTGGTCACAGTCAGCGCCCGTTTCTCTTTCCTCCACTGCCACGCGGCTTGGGCGAAAGTCATGGGAACAAAAGGTGAAAAGACCAAAGCGAGCTTGACGCCCAAGGCGATCACTTCGCGCTTGAAACGGACAAAGATGACAAGCGCCGCCGCAACCGCCGCCGCCGCAACGAGAAGCGACAAGGAGTGGCCAACCGATCCCAAAATGAGACCGCTGAGTTTTAGCCTCGCCACGTTGGCGACCACGAGCCATGAGAGGAGGAAAGAGACGCGCGCTAGTTCGCGCAGCCATCCGCCGAAGCGCTCCGCCAACCTCGCTCCGCAAAATAGGACCGCGGCGATCGCCAACGTATCAAGCGCGACGGCGAGAGCTGGAAGCGCATCGTCGCGGCTATAGTTCCCGGCACTGTCGAGCGCTCGCGCCCACAGGTTGAAAAGAAGAAGGTTTGCCAGCGATAACGCCACGAGCGCGTCGCGCAAGATCATTGACCTTATTTTTTGCGCAGGAAGTAAAGCCATCTATCCGTCCCACCCAATCTCTTTTTGTCGATCAGGTCGAACCGACGAGCGCAACACCTTTCGAACAGATCGGTCGTCAGATGGGTGAACAACCCTTCGCGACCGCGAGCTATTCGACGGAACATCGGATCTTCTGGCGGAACGAATTCCAGCAGGGCGAATCGAGAGGTGAGCGCAGCGGCAAGATCGACGATCTCATCCAATGGTATTCTTTCGGTGACGAGCAAGTGATGCAAAATGGCGAGCATCATCACCAAATCGAACGCGCCGTGCGCTCTGCTTTCAAACGAAGCGCACTCGCGATTGCGCCAGCCGATCGCCGGGCTCGGGCGCGAAAGGTCGATAACCAAAGGTAGAACTGAAAGACGCTCGGCGCGCGCGCGCCGCCAAACAACGCCGACGACGGCGGGATCGGCATCGATGGCGACCACGCGCGAGCCGCTTCTCGCCGCCAGAAGACTAAACGTACCCGTGTTGCAACCCGCATCCAACACCTCGCGAGGTCGATGAAAGCTCATGAAGTTGACGACGAGTCGGATCTTGTCCGTCGTGTAATCTTCATCGTGGCATCGACTGTATTCGACCCAAGCGGATCTCATCACTTCTGTGGGCTGTACCGAATCGAGCTTCTTCCGTAGGTTTTGCAAAGTCTTGGAGAGGATGAAGCGCGCTTGTTGAGGGGACGAGGCTCGCCTCTTTTGATACGGCCGCATGGTGTGCGCAACGCGCCTTCGCGAAAGAAATGCCGGCAGCCACACCAAAGAGAAGAAGGGAGGCAAAAAGCGCCGCCAGCGACCGCACAAACCTTCCGCTTCCTCGGGCGACAAGCCATCCCGCTTTACGATGAAAATCTGATCCAACCTCATTCCGACGTGCTTATTTAACAGGAGGGGCAGCAAGAACGTGCGCATGAACTGACCGGCAGCAGGCCACACGAAGTCGAGCGGATCGCGCTTTTCGAACGACAGGATGTCGATGAAAACAGGTTGCCAGTGGTGATAGAGGATGTTGTAGGGCGTCGCATCTTTGAGCCCCATCTCTTCACTCAAAGCGCTCTCGGCTAGATCCAACGTCAGTTCAGCAGCCGCGTGGAGCATCTCCGGCGGCCACTCGTAGGGGAAAGATGGGAAACGTATCCGTTCATGCTCGAGAAGTCGGAGGGGCAATTCAGTAGGGGACTGTTCACCGCGCAAATCATGAGGGAGAAAGGGTAGTTCGGTTTTGTCGATCACCCTCGTGCCCACGATCTTGCCGGCTTTGCGGTAGATCCTGAAAGTGTTCGAGTCGAGGAAACAGAGCAGATCATCCCACGCGGCTGAATCCACCACACGCCAAATCCTTTCGCCATCCGTGAGGACGAAGCCTGACGGATCGCGAAAAGAGAGGGGGCGGAGAACGTGGCTCTCGACCGTCAACGGGCGTCTCATTCGCGCCTGTCAGACGAAAACAGGTGGACGACCTCGTGGGGCAGGAGAGAGCAGACCGAAGCCGGAAATCAGCGCGACCGTTCTTCGTCGGTGTGGTTCTCCTCGCCCTTCGGTTCTCGTTCTTCGGACGATTTCACGCGAAAACCGAGGATTCGAGACCCGAAAGAACGCGCATAGAAAGCCGCACCGAAAAAGAACGCAGCCAGCAACTGCCAGAGTAAGGTTCCTGAACCGGGGTCAACGTAGAATGAAAAACATGAACCGCTGTACATCTGAGCAATCCCATTTGCTTCGTTGGGTTCCATGGACGGAAGAACGGTCGGAAGAGGAAGAACCGCCCAAGCCGGAGTCGCCTTCTCAGCCCGTCTTCCCCTTCCGTCGTTCTCAAAAAAGCGCATTCACTCCCATGCCGTCTGGCAACGAGGGCACCCGAAGGAGTACCCTCCGTGGTCTTTTGTGCGCCCTCCAAATTCGGAACCCGTTGGTTCGAAACATTTAGACGCCGCTCGTTCGAAAAAGTTCGGAAAATTTTCCTGAACTGAAGCGAGCGCTACAGCGATCAAGCTCGACCGCTACATGTTTGACGGTTCTTCGTCAAAAGGGCAGAGATCGGCGGAAGAGATCTCCCCGGCGAGAGAGGCTGAAACCGCCCCTCAGCGTGTTGCAACGAACACCGGCGCGAAAGCAAACATCGCAATGGTGAAGGGGGACTGGCAAGCAAAGCGCTCTCAGCGTGTCGCAACGAGCATCATCCTGAAGCGAGCGACCCCGCAAGGAAGTCCGTTTCAGGAGCAAGCAGGCGCGAGGCGACTTAAGCACAGGGCGTACCGTGCTCGAGCAGTCAGCAGCGAAAACGCCTGCAAGCTCACGCGGTGCGGCCCAAATACGAAGCGCACTACGCTCTTTCGAAAGAGCGGCGGATGATGGCGCTCAAACGGCACAATCGTGCGGCCGTCCGGCGATCAAAGCGAGTGCGTGATGAAGCACCGGGCGCACGATCTCGAAGCATTCGCGCACGCCCTTGGGCGAACCCGGGAAGTTGACGATCAGCGTGTTGGATCTGATTCCGCACACGCTGCGCGAGAGGATCGCCGTTGGCGTCTTTTTGAGCGTCTCCATGCGCATTGCTTCGGCGATGCCGGGCACCTCGCGTTCGATGACGGCGCGCGTCGCTTCGGGCGTGTTGTCGCGCGGAGCGACGCCTGTTCCGCCCGTGGTTACGATCAGGTTGATGTCTGGGTGGTCGGCGAGTTCGCGCAAGCGTTCGCGTAACGGATCGAGGTCATCCGAGAGGATCTGGCGAACGACGATTTCGGCGCCCAACTCGCCGAGCAATTGAACCAGCGCTTCGCCCGATGCGTCGGCGCGCTCGCCGCGCGAACAAGCATCGCTGACGGTGATCACCGCAGCACGTATCTCCATCGACTCAAACTCCTTTTCGTGTACGCGCCCACTCGCGTAGCTTCCTCAACCAGTCGAGCCGACCCAACCGTTCGCTCTCGGCGAGAAATCGCGTGATATCTGCTGAAGTCACGCTAGGCAGCGCCCTGCTCTCCGGCTGTTCTCGGTACTCGCCTGTTCGCAGCCCGAAGATCGTCAGACGCTCGCCATCGTAGCGCCAGACCTCGGGAACTCCCAACACGGCGAACGTCGCCATCTTGTCGATGGATGAGCGGGTGATGTCGATCTCGATCACCAGATCGGGCGGCGGATCTATCGCTAGATCGATCTCTTTTTTACCTTTCACCTTCGATAAGTTCGCGATGTAGAAGCACGAATCGGGCTCAAAACCGCGCGCTAAATCCGCTCGCTTGAAGGTCGTCGAACCAAGATTTCTCACCTCTATGCCGAACTCTTCGGCGATCACCTCGACCAACAGGGAAAGCGTTCGATTCGCCTCTTCGTGCTCTGCCGATGGACTCATGATCTCCAACGTTCCGCGATCATAGAAGAAACGAGGGCTGC
>CAKZOF010000107.1 GCA_937135995.1 uncultured Pyrinomonas sp. | reverse complement strand
TGGGTATCAGTAGAAAGGATGCGCGCTTTGACCGTGTCGAAACCGAGATCGAGGAAGAGCCGGTCCGGCACCAGACCGATTTCGGCTTTGAGTTCCGCGCCAGCGTATCGGCTTCTGGCCTGCGCGTAGTTCGCCACGGGCAATCCCTCTTCGATCTCGCCAGTGGGCGCGAGAAAGACGAAATCCTTGATGCGGTAGTAGAAGAAGTTCGCTTCGGCACGCACGCGACGCGACGAACGGCGCAAAGAGAGGTCTAACCCGTTGCCGAGTTCGCGACGCAAGTTGGGATTTCCGACCTCGAAGGTCAGCGTCCCGATGTGCGGCCCGTTGTTGTAAAGCTCCTCTAGTGCCGGGGCGCGATACGAGTGCGTGTAGTTGGCGACAAAGGTCCACCCTTCCGCGAGATTGAAACGCATTCCGGCAGCGCCCGAAAACCCGGTGAACGAGCGCTCGGGTGCGCCCGTCGGACGGTAGCGCGTGTTCTCGACGCGCCCGCCGAACTGGAATCCGACACGTTCGAAATCTATCTGTTGGAGCGCAAACACGGCGAAGACGTTCTGCCGCACGGGCGGCGCCAGCGCTTCAGCGCCGATGGTCTCGTAGTCGCGGTGCAGCCCCGAAAACCCGAAACTGCCGGACCAGCGGCCAACCTTGCGTTGATCGAAGAGGCCGCGATAGGCGTACTGCTTGTTGTTGAAGGTCGTTCCGACGACATCGCCCTCGAGTTCTTTGTGCTGGTAGTTGGTGTAATCGAGCGAAAAGCGGAGCCCGGTGACGAAGGCATCCAGATCGCGCAATCCGCCGCTCGCGCGCACGTTGTGCCGCCGCATCGACAGATCAATGGGCGTGCTTTCTTCCCCGCCACTTCCGATCTGACTAGCAAAAGGCACGCCGTACCGCCGGCGGTCGTAGTTATACCCGAAGGCAAAAAAGGCGCGGTCGGCGTAGTAACCCAAGCCTGCGCCACCGTTGCCGTAGCGCGTCTTCGAATTGGGCACCTCGCCGATGGGTGTGCTGTAATCTCCGGTGCGCTGGCCGCCGGCATTGCCCCAAAACAGGAAGTTGCCCGCGCCATATTCGATGCCACCGCCACCGCCGCCGAGCGCGTTGGCGCTGCCGACGCTGCCCGTCAAGTAACCGCGCACGCCTTCCTGCGGGCGGTCGGGCGCGTCGAAGTGATTGCTGATGGCGTTGACCACGCCGCCGATGGCGTTCGAGCCGTAGAGCAGCGTCGCCGGGCCGCGCACGATCTCGACGCGATCCAAACCGAGCACGTCCAACGGCTCGCCGTGATCGCCCGATTGCGAACCGAGCGAGCCGACGTTCAGACCATCCTGCAGAATGAGCACGCGGTCGCCGTCGAACCCACGAATCACCGGGCGTGCCGACCCAGGTCCGAAACTGCGCTTGGCGACGCCCGGCTCATCTTCCAGCACTTCGCCGATGGAAGTGTGGCTGCGTTGCGCAAGCTCGATGGAGCTGATCGTCTCCACCGACTGATAAGCCTCGAAAGCCAGTTGCTCTTGACCAGTAGCCGTCACCGTGACCTCTTCGCGCAACGGCGAAAGCTTCATTTGAAAGTCGAGCGTAGCTGTCTCGCCGCCAGCGACGTTGACCGTGGCGACCGCATCCGGAAAACCAGCGGCGTGGACGACGACGCGATAGGTGCCCGGTGGCACGCGTTCGAACTGGTACTGCCCTGCTTCGTCAGTGTTGACCGTGCGGCGCAACTGCACGATGGTGACCTGCGCGTTGTGGAGCGGTTGCCCGTTCTGCTCCAAGGTTACCGTGCCGCGCAAGCTTCCCGCGCTCTGTGCCGCCACTGACAAGCTGCACGAAAAGACGAGCGACAAGACCGTCGCAATAAGTGCTGTTTTCCTCCGCATGATGATTGCTCCTTGGCAAATGATCTCGATGAAGATGTGCTTCTCGTTGGCGCTTCTGGCACACACGAAGGCGTGCGCGTCGGAAGCGCTGGCTTGAAATTCCGTCGTTCGTTGAGGTTAAACTTGCGGAGGAGCGCGATTCGAGAGCGAAAGCAACCGAGGGCCGCAATGGCGCGCCGCGTCGCTAGCGGCACGAGTTTTCAAACGAGGAGGCACGTAAAGCGCGACAGCCGGGACGCAGCCCGGATCATGCAAGAGATCGCGTTGCAGTTGGCAGAGCGCACAGTGCGAACCACCCGTTTGATCGGGCGTCGGATAGGATCGACTTTCGCCGACGACGCTGGCGCCCGAAGCCGGGGCTTGCAACCAGTGGTAGTGCGTCGCGTTGGCGAGAAAAGCATAGACGGTAAGCACGAGCAGGAAGACGGCTGCCCGCGATCCGAGCTTGGTCATGCTGCGGCTTCGATGCTTCACCGTGCCTTCGCGTCTCGCTGGAAATCGCTAAGAGTTTAATCACACCGAAGCGAGCGCTGTCAATTTCGCCCGTTTCGGTGACCAGCAACCGGCGCTCATCGCCTTGAAGCGGAACGAATCGTTCTTCGGACGACGAACATCGAGGGAAGGCGCCGAATTTTGATTGAAAGGAGTCAGATGAATCGAGAGACCCGCACCATTGCCTTTCCGCGCGAACTGCTGCGCGGGAAGACAGCCATCGTCACGGGCGGTTCGCGCGGCATCGGCCGCGCAACGGCAGAACGTTTGGCCGAAGCAGGGGCCAACGTCGTGATCAATTTCGTGGGCCGCCAAGAGGCAGCGCAAGAGGTCGTGCGCGCCTGCAGCGCGCGTGGCAGCGAGGCGATCGCCGTGCGCGCCGATGTCACCGACGTCGGCGAAGCGGACGAATTGGTTCGTCGTGCCGTCGAAAAGTT
Source organism: uncultured Pyrinomonas sp. (assembly GCA_937135995.1). Lineage (GTDB taxonomy): Bacteria > Acidobacteriota > Blastocatellia > Pyrinomonadales > Pyrinomonadaceae > Pyrinomonas. Next base: position 1,457 of record CAKZOF010000107.1, on the reverse strand, counting down.
CGGAAGTGCCGACATCCTCGTCGCCAACGCCGGTGTGTGGGAAGGCGCGCCGGTCGAAGAGATGAGCGAAGAGCTTTGGGATCGTGTGCTCGACATCAACCTCAAGGGCACGTGGACCGCGTGTCGCGCCGTCGTGCCGCACATGAAGCGCGCGTCTTCAGGCGCGATCGTCATCGTCAGTTCGACGGCGGGGCAACGCGGCGAAGCCGGCTATTCGAACTATGCAGCCTCCAAAGGCGGACAGATCAGCTTCACGAAATCGCTCGCCGTCGAGCTGGCACCCGACATTCGCGTCAACTGCGTTGCGCCCGGTTGGGTGGACACGGATATGTGCCAAGGCGTCTTCGCCGATCCAGACTACAAGCAGCGCGTTATCGAGACGATCCCGTTGCGCCGCGTCGCGCAACCGGACGACATCGCCGCGGCCATCGTTTTTCTCGTGTCCGACTGGGCGCGCCACATCACTGGCGAAGTGTTGAATGTCAACGGCGGCTCGGTGCTTTGCGGATAAGGCGAAGCGAACGGATCGAGCGCGCCGAAGATTTACGCTCCGAGTGGGGATGTCCCATTGAACCGAGCGGATCGGGGGCGCTCACGGGGTCGTTGGCAAGATCTGTCGGCGTGTTTCAGCGCTCGTCGCGCTCCGCTGTGTAGAGCAGCGGATTGAGTGGGCTGGCAGCGATTTCGCCCGGAAGTTGCCCCGGGAAGAAGACCTCCATGTCTACGCGCTGGTAGTCGTTGTGCGGCTCCGTGATGCGCGCTCCGTCGGCGTAATAGATCACGGTCATCACCTCGCGCGTGCGACGCGTTGTGTTCGGCTCGGCGCAGTGCAAGAGGTGCCCAGCGTGAAAGGTCGCATCGCCAGCGCGCAGGTCGTAGCCGACCAGCGGGTACTTGCGCTCGGCGATGAGCTGGCGGTAAAACTCGTCCGCTGCGTCCGAGATGATCAAGTCTCCGCACAAGCCTTCGCGGTGCGATCCGGCAGCGAAGGTCATCGTCCCCATCGCGCGCGGGGCATCCACGAGCGGCATCCACATCGTGATCGTGTTCGCCATATCGAGCGGCCAGTAGATCTGATCCTGATGCCAAGGCGTCCGCTTTCCGCCCGGCGGTTTGAACAGCGCTTGATCGTGGTAGAGGCGCACGCCTTGCACGCCCATCAATTCAGCCGCAATGCGCGCAAACCGCCGGGCTAAAACGAAACGGCGCGCAGCCTCGCTCCGCTGCCAGAGATTGGTCACCTGCAAGAAGATGTCGCTGTAGTCGTCGATCTTCTTCTGCTCTTGGCGCGGTCGGGCGTGTTCGTGCACAGCGTTCACCAATGCCGGACGGTAAGCGGCGACCTCGTCGGCGGAGAGCACGCCGCGCAGTAGGACGAATCCATCGCGGCGGTAACTCTCGATCTGCTCATGAGCGAGAGGATAAACATCGTTCAAGGCGGGCAAGTTTTCGGCCAT
>CAKZOF010000106.1 GCA_937135995.1 uncultured Pyrinomonas sp. | reverse complement strand
CGGATCCTGTTTGAGGGCGGCGCGAAAACCTTTCACCGCTTCCGCCAGATCGCCACGATCGGCGGCCAGCAGCGCGTTGACGTAGATGACGCGCGCATCCGACGGACGCGCGTCCAGCAGTACGTCGAGTTGCGCCAGCGCTTGCGCCGTGTCGCCAAGCAGGCGGTAGGCAGCGATCAACTCGAAGCGGACCTCGTACTGTCGCGGATCGATTTCCAGAGCGCGACGCAGGTGCTTGACCGCTTCCGGCAAAAGTTTGGCGTCGCCCGTGCGGATCAGAAATCTCCCCAGTTGGTAGTTGGCGATGAAGTTCCTCTCGTCGAGTTTCAGCGCCGTGCGCTCAGCGTCGATGGCTTCGGCGAGTCGGCCCAGTCGCCACAAGGCGTAGCCCAAGTTGGCCCAGTATTCGGCGCTTTGCGGTTGGAGCGCGAGCGCGCGTCGCAGATCGTCGTGCGCTTCAGCGTACCGCCCAAGCCGCATGCGGGCGAGCGCTCGTTCGTTGAGCGTTTCGGCATCGTTCGGCTTGCGGGCGAGCTTTGCCGTCGCCTCGGCCTCGGTGCGCTCGGCCTTCTTCTCCGGCGAACTGAAACGTTCGACGTGCGAACGCTCCTGCTGCGCGCCAACGAGCGCACAGCAAAGCAGCGCTGTCATCGTTGCGGCGAAGATGCTACGCATCGGAGACATCGAAACGAGAGCAGGTCGGCCAGCGACGGATTGTAGCAGAATCCCGGCTCGAATGCCGCTCGAAAAAGAACGCTGCGAGAACGCCCCACTCGGCATCACAGTTCAACGCGCCGGAGAGGCTCCGACCTCTCCGGCGCGCCGCGCGTGATTCAGCCATCGGGTTCAGAAGAGCAACTTGGCGCGATACTGGATGACGCGCCCGGGTTGCGCATTGAACCGGATGATGCCGAAGTCGTCGTTGCTCACGTTGTTCTGCGGCACGGTGTAGTTGGCATGGTTGAAGAGGTTGAAAAACTCCATGCCGATCTGCAGCTTCACCTTCTCGCTCAGCAGCGTGTTCTTGAAGACAGACATGTCAACCGTGTAGATGGCTGGGCCGCGGAAGGTGTTGCGCCCCACGTTGCCGAAGAAGATCGTGTTGCCGGCAGCGTTGGTCACGCTCCGCAAGAAGCGCCGGTCGGTGGTAAACGCCGCCGGATTGAGCAATCTGCCGGGCGGCACGTTGGCGAACGGATCGCCGATAAGCGACGGCCGCACGATCTCGTTGGCTGCCACCGAGTACGGGTAGCCCGTGCGCGCATAGACGATGAAGTTGAGCTGGAACCCGCCAAAGAGCTTGTCGGCAGCACCACCACGATTGAGGAAGCGTTGCCCGCGCCCGAACGGCAGATCAATGATAGTGTTGGCCGACAACAAGTGGCGAACATCGAGCGAGGAGTTGCCGCGGTCGCCGAGCGGATCGAGCGGATTGATCGGCCCGCCGCGGTTGCCGCGCTGCTCTCCTAGCCCGTTGAAGATGCCGGTCGAGTTGTCGATGGTGTGGCTCCACGTGTAGGAGACCTGTCCGCCAACGTTTTGTGAGAAGCGCTTCTGCAACTGGACCTGCATGCCGTCGTACCACGATTTAGCACCGTTGGTGTAGATCACGGCGTTGGTCAAGAAATCCCCGGCGCGGTTTCGCGCTTCAGCCGACCCGCTCGTGGAGATGTCGCGCGCATAGAGCAAATTGCGCGAGCGGTTGCCGACGTAACCGATGTCAAGCGAATAGTCGCGCGCAAATTGCCACTGCACACTCAACTGATACTGGTGCACGTAGGCTGTGCGTTGCTTCGGATCCACAGCGTAGACGGCGATGAACGAAGGTAGATTTTGCGGATCGACCTGCGGCACGTCGGGCGGTCCGGTCTGCAAGCTGAAGGTCGTCCGATCCGGTCCGGTGCCGGCGAATTGCTGCTGGCTGAACCCAACGCTGTTCGAGAAGGGTGGATTGCGCACGCCCGGCGGGTAATCCACTCCATCGAGCGTGTAGAGCAGTCCGTAACCGCCACGCAAGACGAGGTTCTTGCTCTTGTCGAGCGCCAGCGCAAAGCCGACGCGCGGCCCGAAGTTGTTCTTGTCCGTTTCCACCAAACGGTCGCCACTGCCCGAGGCGACGACGACGCGTCTTTGCTCGATGCTGTAGAGGCTGTAGCGCCCATCCTTTTCGGAGAAGGGCAAGAAGAGGTCGTAGCGCAAGCCGAGATTGAGCGTCAAACGTTCATTGACCTTCCAATCGTCCTGCACGAACAGGCCGATCTCCTGTGAACGCAGGTTGAACGGGCCGCCGAAGATCTTGCCTTTGGAGACGAACAAAGCGGGCACGCCGAGCAGGATGTCGGCTTGCGCGTTGCCGCTCGTACCGAACGGAATGCCGTTGGCGTCGACGTAGCATTCCCCGTTGGCGGCGCGCGATTCGGGGGGACAGTTCGGGTTCGGTCCCGTGCGTGGTCGCAACTCCGTGTTGAACGGCGGATTGTAACCGGCGAATTGGAACTGCCCCTTGAGCGCGCCAGTGCGTCCGGCGTCCACCGTGTTGAGGTAGCGCAACCGCGCCTCGCCGCCGAGTTTGATCGTCTGATCCCCCTTGATGATGGTCAGCGTGTCGGCAAAATACGGGTTCTTGCTCTTGACTTGGAAGAGTCCGCCGTCGCCCGTGAACTCATGAAAGCCCGTGCCGAAGCCACCGATCAACGAGCCGCCCGAAGCGACCAACGAGCCATCGTTGGCATTCGGGATGCCGATGTCGCGGGCGAACGTCGGGCTCACGCCACATGCGCCGCCGACGCCGCAGTTGAAGATGGAGATCTGAATCTGTGTGACGCCGAAACGGAACTCGTTGAGCAACGTCGGGCTGAAGGTTTGCGTGCTGGTCAAAACGAACTGGCGCGCATTGCCGCGCTCTTCGCCCGCGCCGAAACCGGCGGTCGGGATGTTACCTGGAAAGAGGTTGGCGCGATTGGTCGTCAACCGTTGCTCGTTGTAGCGGCCGGTGAGCGAATTCCTTTCGCTGAAACGGTGGTCGATGCGCAGCCCGAAGTTGTTGATGATCTCGCGATTAGCGCGCTGCGTGAAGTAGTTGCGGGCTTCGAGCGAGTCGCTCGGGTTGAAGACGTTGCGCGTCGGCAGCGGAAAGGCGTTCAGGTAGTTCCGCCCGACCGTTGTCTGGCGACTCAACGGGATGATGCCGCCGGGAAAGGCTCTTCCCGTGCGTGGGTCGCAAACCGGACCATCGTTCGGGCCATCGGTCCGCCCGTCGCCGTCGCAATCGATGTTTCTGAATTCGGTGAAATTCCCCGTGCGCGAAAGTGCCGTCGGCACAGTGGAATTAGCCGGAAAGGGCAAGTTATTGCGCTGGCCCAGATATTCAACGAAGAAGAAGGTTCGGTCGCGCCCGCTGATCACGGCTGGTCCACCTTCGCCGAAACGCGGCAGATAGAGCGGGCCGCCGAGCGTGCCGCCGAACTCGTGGATCTGTTGGACCGGTTTCTTGAGCGCATCGATTTCAAGAGCCGAAGCGCGGCGGGCGAGAGCTTCCGCGAGGCGCGTCTTCAGGGCCGGGTGGTAGGCGTTGAGCGCCGAATTCTGCCCGTAGTAGTAGAGGCTCCCGTGAAACTCGTTGGTGCCCGAGCGCGTCGTCACGTTGACGACGGCACCGGAAGCGCGCCCCACGTCAGCCGGCGGGATG
>CAKZOF010000105.1 GCA_937135995.1 uncultured Pyrinomonas sp. | reverse complement strand
ATACTGGTGGATGAAGAGCGGCAGCCCGTCCATGTACGTGTAACCGGCATAGCTCATCCAGCGGCGAGACCACGCGCGCCACGAACGAGGAGTGATCGGATGTGTCGGCGAGCCGATGGCGAGCAGGTAGAGTATGGCGTGCTCGCTATAGTGATCCCAACGATTTTCGATGAAACCTTTTTCGGGGTACCAACCGTGTGAAATAAGTGTTGGATGTCCGGCGAGCATCCACGGGAAATCGACTCGCTGGTAGATCGCGGTGGCGAGCCGTTGGATCTCAGCGTCCGGCGCAAAGCACTGTCGCACGCTGAGCACTCCGGCGAGAAGCAGCGCCGTGTCGATGGAAGAGACTTCGCTTCGCCAGCGCCGCTCGCCCGTTCGGCGGTCCATCCAGTGGTAGAACCAGCCGCGCACATGCGGCGCGCGTTCGGCGAAGAACTTCAACGTGGTGCGCGCTCGCTGGCGCGCCTCCTCAGCGGCGATCCATCCGCGTTGTGCCGCGATGCACAAGGCCGTCAAACCGAATCCGGTCGCGGCGATGCTGGCGACCTCGCGCCCGTCAGACTCGGCCGGATACGGGCTGCCATCGGCGCGCGCGCGGTCAAGCACTAATCCGGTTTGCGGATCGGTCTGTTCCCAAAAGTAGAGAAACGACCGACGTTGCAAATCCTCGAGAAAGGCTTCGTCGTGCGGCGAAAGAGGCGCGCCCCTTTCGGCAAACGAAACTTGATGAAAGCACAAAAGCGCGAGCAGGACCGCGCAACATCGCCATCCGAAGTCGCAGTGCATGATCAGGGAGTGTTCGGTTGTGTGATCGACAAAAGCCTTTTGCGCGGAAGCATCACGAAGCCCTGCCAGCCGCGAGCAACGCCCCTTCGATTTCCTGCCGCGCGACGGCACCTTCGCGCACGATCGAGATCGCATCGTCTCGACTAACGTCGAGCACCGTCGACGGAAGATCGAGCCGCGCGCTGCCGCCATCGACGATCAACGCCAGTCCTGTGGGGAAATAACGGTGAACCATGTCGGCCGTGCGTGCCGGCTCCATGCCCGAAGGGTTGGCGCTCGTCGCCGTCAACAGGCCGCCGCACGCTCGCGCCAGCGCGCGCACGGCTTCCACTGCGGGGACTCTGATGCCGATCGTGCCCGTTCCGGCGGTCAACTCTTCAGGCACGTCGTGGCGCGCACGCACGACGAGCGTCAGCGGTCCGGGCCAGAACTTCGTGCTGAAGAGATCGAAGAAGCGCGTCCGTTCGGCCATTAGGCGCACCGCCGCGTCCATGTCACTGGCGATGACCAAAATGGGCTTTCCTTCGTCCCGTCCTTTGAGCCGGAAGATGGCCCGCAGCGCGTCGCGGTTGAACGGATCAGCACCCAGACCGTAGAAGGTATCTGTGAGAAACGCGATGACGCCGCCGGTGGCGACAGCTTCTCTGGCCCGAGCGTGTGCTTCCTCGCCATCTTTGACGATCTCCGTCAGATGTTCGCTCATGGTCCGCGTCGCTGGGTTCATCGGGTATTCGGCAGTGGCCTCGGTTCAGCATTTCGGACCGAAGTGAACCGCCGAACTCATAACTTCACGCCGTATCCTAAACCATCTCCGAGCGGCAACACCAGAGAA
>CAKZOF010000104.1 GCA_937135995.1 uncultured Pyrinomonas sp. | reverse complement strand
CGTCGGGATAGCGATAGGGCGGCGCTGCGGGGACGAAGAGAGCGATGTCGCTTCCGTAAACGCGGCACTTCTTCGCTGATAGGTATCGGCGCAGCGTAAAGATCAGATTCGAAGCGATCTCGCCGTGCTGGCGAGTGTCGCCGGACATCAGGAAGATTTCACCGTCGCGGTACTCGAACCGCCGCTCCGAGCTTCGCTCCAACGCGAAATATTCTTCGAGCGTGAAAAGCTGTTTGGGTTGTGCCGACATCTGGCGCCTCCTTGGGTGAGCGCGCGCGGCTCCGCGCCGTTCGCTTTTACGCTAGATCGTACAAGGAAAACGCGGGGCCTTCAATCTCGTTTCAGTTCGACGATCCGCGCGCGAGCGCGACCACCTTCTCCGCCGCATCCTTCATGCCGTCGGCGACCGTGAAGTTCAACCCCGATTCGCGTAGCACGCGCTGTCCTTCTTCGACGTTCGTCCCTTGCAGCCGGACCACGACCGGCACTTTGACGCCCGTCTTGCGCGCCGCTTCGACCACGCCGCGCGCGACCATGTCGCACCGGACGATGCCGCCGAAGATGTTGATCAGCACGGCGCGCACGTTCTCGTCGGCGAGCAGGATGCGGAAAGCGGCTTCGACGCGCTCTTGCGACGCACCGCCGCCGACATCTAGGAAGTTCGCCGGTTCGCCGCCAGCGAGCTTGATGATGTCCATGGTCGCCATCGCCAGCCCCGCGCCGTTGACCATGCAGGCGATGTCGCCATCGAGCTTGATGTAGTTCAGATCGTACTTCGACGCTTCGATCTCCAGCGGCTCTTCCTCGTTCAGGTCGCGCAGTTCGGCGTAATCCGGATGGCGGAAAAGCGCGTTATCGTCGAAATTCACTTTAGCATCGAGCGCGATCAGGCGTTTGTCCTTGGTCAGCAAGAATGGATTGATCTCGACAAGGGACGCATCCAGTTGCTCATAGGCGTTGTAGAGCGCGAGCATGAACTTCACGGCTTGGTTGATCAGTTCAGTCGGCAGTTCGAGACCGAAGGCGAGCTTGCGCGCTTGAAAGGGGCGAAAGCCGATCGCCGGATCGATCGTCTCTTTCAAGATCTTTTCGGGCGAGTGCGCGGCGACCTCTTCGATCTCCATGCCGCCCGCCGCCGAAGCCATGAAGACGGGGCGCCCGATCGCACGATCGAGCACGATGCCGAGGTAAAACTCCTGTTCGATGGGCAAGCCTTCTTCGATAAGGAGCGTGCGCACTTCGCGCCCTTCCGGTCCGGTTTGATGCGTGACCAGCTTGCTGCCGAGCATGCGCGCCGCGATTTCGCGCGCTTCTTCGGGCGTCTGGGCCAGTTTGACGCCGCCCGCCTTGCCGCGCCCGCCAGCGTGAATCTGCGCTTTGACGACGACCGGCACGGTCGCCAGTTCTTGCGCCGCGCGGTATGCTTCATCGGGCGTGCGCGCGACCACACCGCGCGGAACGGCCACGCCATATTTTTTCAACAACTCTTTGGCCTGATACTCATGTATCTTCATCCGTTTTTCGGTCCTCGAAACGAAATTTGCGTCGAGCTGAAGAGTGTACGCGCAGCGAGCTAGTGGCCGCAAGTTTCGCGCGCGAGCGCCATTGACACGAGGCGAGCGCGTGCGGCAGGCTGAACCGAGAAAGGAGGCTCACGAATGAGCGAAGTCATCGTTCGATCGCTCGGAAACTTTCAGAACGAGGTCATCTACGGCGAAGGGCAAACGTTCATCATCGATGAACCCGTGAGCGCTGGCGGCGACGGCGCCGGCCCGGATCCGTACACGCTCATTCTGGCAGCGCTCGGCGGTTGCATTTCGATGACCGTCACGATGTATGCGCGGCGCAAGAACTGGCCGCTTGAAGGCGTTCGCGTTCGCCTCCGGCAGCGACGCATCCACGCGAGCGATTGCGCCGACTGCGCGCGGAGCGAGCAAGAGTACATACACCTGATCGAACGCGCGGTGGAATTCGATGGGCCGCTCACCGACGAACAGCGCGCGCGCCTGCGCGAGATCGCCAGCCGATGCCCCGTGCATCGAACGCTGACGTCGCGCATCGAGATCGCCGAGCTGCGGGACTAGTCCGCGTGTGCCGCGCAAGCAGAAGCGAAAAGGGCCTTCGACGTTCGAAGGCCCTTTGGTCAGAATTGGTCGGGACGACTGGATTTGAACCAGCGACCTCACGCACCCCAAGCGTGCGCGCTACCAGGCTGCGCCACGTCCCGGCAATTTCTCCACCATATTTAGTTACGCTAACCGACCCTTTTTGTCAAATTTTCACGCGGCTGTTCGCGCAGCACGGAGGCGAGATTGCAGCCTCATGCGCGGCGCGGGCCATTCGTCATGACGTCGCTATCAAGCAGCGCAAGAAGCTCTCTCAGTTGCTCCCCGAGATGACGGAGCGCGCTTTTCTGCTCGTCGCTGAGCGCGGCGACATGTTCGACGTAGATCGGGGCTTGATCGGTCGAGACGACAAGCTGCGGCCCGCTCATTTCGGGCGTTACGACCTTGAGCTTGCTCGTGCCCCGGAGTTCGCCCGCTAACTTCTTCTTCGCGCCGGCGATGGTGTACTGCTCTTCGTAGAGCAGTTCCTTGATGCGCAAGACGATCTCCACGTCGCGCTTGCGGTAGGTGCGCTGCCCAGCGCGGTTCTTCTGCGGCGCGAGCATTGGGAACTCCGATTCCCAGTAGCGCAACACGTGCGCCGGAATGCCCGTGATGGCGCAGACCTCACCGATCTTGAAGAAAAGTTTTTCGGGAATCGTGACGGTCGCGCGGTTCATGATCGGCTCCCGAAAACCAAAGCTGAGTTCGGCCGCCCTTCGGCAGAGCATGTTACCTGCCAACTGCTGGAACTGTCAATCTCCTTTTTTATCAACGAGTAGCGGTCAGGCTGCGCGGCCCGTCAAAGCGCCTCGACGAGGATGTTGCGCGCCAGACGATGGTCAAGCGCGTGCGTGCGATTGCCGACACGCACCGTGACCGGGCCCTCGAACGGCGCGCGGTCCAGCACGCGCACGCTCGCCCCCGGTACAAGCCCCAACCCGGCGACGTAGCGCAAACGCTCGGCGTGCTGATCGCACACGCGCACGATGCGCACGCGCTTGCGCAACGGCGCGTCGGCAAGACTGGTGGCAGCCGTCTCCGGTACCGTCCCGTCGAGCGCCGGGATCGGGTCGCCGTGCGGATCGAGCACGGGATCGCCGAGATGCTCGGCGATGCGCGCTTCGAGCTTCTCCGAGATCACGTGTTCGAGGACTTCGGCCTCTTCGTGCACCTCGTCCCAGCCGTAACCCAAAGCTTCGACCAAGTAGAGTTCGATCAAGCGATGGTGGCGGATCACTTC
>CAKZOF010000103.1 GCA_937135995.1 uncultured Pyrinomonas sp. | reverse complement strand
AGCCGCCGACATTCGCGCCCGTCTCGAAGATCTGACGAAACAGGGCGCGCGCAAACTGGTGCTCGACTTGCGCGGGGTTGCTGGCGGTTCGCTCACGGAAGCCGTGCGCGTCGCCAACTACTTCATCGGCGATGGGGTGTTGGCGCAGACGGTGGGACGCAACAACCGACCGCTCAAGACGTTTCAAGCCGATCCGCAGCTCAAGATCTTCGATGGTCCGGCCGTGGTGTTGATCGACCGTTGGACCGCGGGCGCCGCCGAAGTGATCGCTTCCGCCTTCGTCGAGCGGAAGAGGGGCGACGTGGTGGGTGAGAAGAGTTTCGGCGCGGGGGCTGAACAGGAACTGTTCACGCTCCGCGGTGGCGACGGGTTGTTGTTGACCACGGTGAAGTGGGCCTCTTCCAACGGCAAGCCGTTTCTCGGCGCGGGCGTGCAACCGACTGTGGAGGTCAAGCGGCCCGAGCTGGCCGAGGCGATCGATCCGGACGATCTAACTGGCAACGACACGGACGAAGTGGCGCGGCCGCAGGATGGAACGCGGCCACAGAACGCGCCCGAAACGGTTCCGGCGCGACCGCAGCCGGAGGACGTGCAGTTGAAGCGGGCGCTCGAGATCTTGCGCGCCAAGCCCGAGGAACCGGCGCGCCCTGCTGCCTGACCTTCTGCCACGAAGGAATAATCTCGTCTCAACCGAAGAGCCGGGGGAACAATAGTTTCCCGGCTCTCGCTTCATCTAGCAACTGAAGAGATATCGCCCCTCCGGGCAATGCACGCGCTGATTGGCCGATGCCTCTCGCTTCATCCAACGCTTGAAGTAAGGTCGGCGCGACGACTCTTCGAGCATCACGCGAAGTCTCACGCTTGAACGACCGTCGGACCGCCCGGTCATGCGACGTTCGCCACTGTTTTCGCTTCCTGCTGGCCATAGCAAGACGAAAGTCGAAGGAGCCGCCGCCAACGCAACGCTGGAAGCGAGAGGCGAGAGGATCGGAAGAGGGGCGGGAAACGACGAAGGCGCGTCGCACGAGCGCTCGTGCAACGCGCCTCGGACGCAGAGTTGCGAAATGTACCAGCCGGTTTAGAGCGCGAACCGACCGTAGAAAGCGCTGTTTTCGTGCGCACGTTGCCACGAATCGCTCACGCGCCCGCCAGCGAAAAAGGCGTTCACCGTGTAGCCGACTTTGCGGCCCGCGAGCGGCACGAGCGGATCGTACCAGACCAAGTGCGGCATGGTGCAGCACTCGTCGTTGGGCAACGCTTCCACATCGATCACCGCGAGGTGATCGGCCACGACACGGTAGGCGCGCCCTTGGTGCTGGAATTTGATCGGGGCGCGCCGGACGGCGACGACCTCCCCGAGCGCCGCTTTGTAGCGGCTCTGCAACGCTTCAGCCATGGCTGCCGCCTGTTCCGGCGTGGGCGCGTCGATCACCAGTTCGGCGCGGCGCGCCGTGGCGCCCGCTTCGGCCAGATTGGCCTCGGCCGAGATGGTTGCTACGGCACGCACGCCAGCTAGGTCGATGCCGCGCCACTTGCCGGCGGCGACGTTCCACGCAAGCAGGGCATCACGCCCCGTGGTGGTCAGTTCGCCGTTGTAGTGGCAAGCGCCAGCGAAGACGCTCGCCGTGCGCACTTCGACGTAATCGCCCGTGATCTTGTCTTCGCGTGGTACGAAGGCGAGGGCGCTTGTGCAGATGGCGACCATCGCTAAACTGAGTAATGCTCGCATGATTTCTCCTCCGATACTGGAAGAGCGCGCGCTGAGTTACGGCGCGCTCGCGATTTCGCTCGGTGAATCTTCGAGGGCACGACCCCTCGCGTGTTAGCCGTCAAGCGGCGTCGAAAACAGAATGATAGCACGATCTTCCCGGACGGCAACGCTCCGGGTGGACGCGCCCGCCGTCGGGGCCGACCGCTCGTTGAGTTTCGCCACACCAGCAATAGTTACTTGCGTCCAAGTATTGGCTTGCGTCGGTCGGGACGACGTCGAGCATGAAGAACTTCTTCGAACGCAGCGCCCCGCAAAAGGGACTGAGCAGGGGGTTGTTGGGCGATGAATTGATTTCACTCATGGCTGTCTCTCCTCGAACACGGCGGCGAGTCGGCGGCCGAACGCCGCCAGCACGCTCAAGCGCGCTGAGCCAGTTGCGTCAGAGCGCGGCGAATGAGCGCCTGCGTGAGCGGGATCTTATACCCGTTGTGTGCCAGTGGGCGCGCGCCTTCGAGCGCCGCCTCGGCGACTTGGTTGAGTAGGTCGGGCGTGATCTGCTTTCCGACCAGCAGCGCTTCGGCCTTGGGGACGCGCCACGGAATGGGCGCCACGCCGCCGAGCACCAAGCGCGCTTGGCGCACGGTGCGGTCGCGGTCTAGTTCCAACGCGGCGGCCACGGAAGCGAGCGCGAAATCGAACGACGCGCGCTCTTTGAACTTCAAGTAGGTCGAACGCGCGGCAAAACGCGATGCGGGAACCTGAATCTCGGTGATGATCTCATCGTGGCGCAAGATGTTTTCGCGCCGGATGCTTCCTTCCGACGGAAGCGTGAAGAACTTTTCGAGCGCGACGGTGCGCGTTCCCTCTGTTCCGGCGATGGTGACGCTGGCGCCCAGAGCGATGAGCACCGGAGCGAGATCCGATGGGTGGACGATGTAGGATGGTCCACCGCCGAGAATGGCATTGTACTTGTTCTCACCCGACGCGGCGTAGCACTGCGTTCCGCCTTTTTTCAGGCAGACGACCTCTTCGAGCCGGTAATACCAGCAGCGTGGGCGCTGGCAGAGGTTTCCGCCGATGGTCCCGAGGTTGCGTATCTGCGGCGAAGCGACCGAGCGCGCCGCTTCGGCTATGGCCGGAAAATCGCGTCGGACGACTGGGTGCTCTTCAAGGCGCGCCAGTGTGGCGAGCGCGCCGATGCGCAGGCCGCGTTTGCCGTCGCCTTGGATGCGGTCCAGTCCGCGAATGGCTTTGAGGTTGACGAGGCGCGAAGGGCGCAGGATGTACTCCTTCATGGTGGTCAACAGGTCTTGACCGCCAGCGAGCGGACGCGGCGCTTCGTCCGGGTCGGCGAAGCTCGGAGCGGAGCGCAGCAGTTCGACGGCCTCGCTGACGCTGGTCGGGGCAGTCCATTCGAAGCGTTTCATGCTCTCCTCCTCTGTTCAGCGAGTCCACGTAGGATCTTGTCGGGCGTGATGGGCAGCTCGCGCACGCGCACGCCGCAGGCGTTGAAGACGGCGTTGGCGATGGCGCTGCCGCCTGGGATGTGGGCCGGTTCGCCGACGCCGATGACGGCTTCGCGCGTGTCTTCGTCGTCGATGATCGGGATCATCTCTGGGATCTCGAAGGTGCC
>CAKZOF010000102.1 GCA_937135995.1 uncultured Pyrinomonas sp. | reverse complement strand
AGACTTGGGGAGCATCCGTTGCGTGCTTTGGGCTGCCATGCCCAGCCGGTTCAGTTGCCTTCCGACGACCTCTGGTGAGATCTTGGCCACCCTAGTCTCCCGTTTAACTTGTGGTTTCCCGTTGGCCGCGGTACTCCCGACAAGCCCCCGACTCAGTCGGGGGTAGTTGACCCTTGTGCTCCTCGTTTTGGAGAGTCGCCCGCTTGCTCGCCCGCGAGCAGCTAGCTCGGCGCTGTCCGGCGAAAAAGGTTGCGGCGCATAAGATTAGCAGCAGCGCGGGAAAATTTCTAGACCGAAGCGATGATGATCATCGCCGCTTCTCTCGTGTGACGCTGAACGTCCGTCGCTTCACGACACATCACAGGTGGAAAAGGCTCAAGCGCGGGATGGCGCGTTCTTCGCGCAAGCTTTTGAAGAGCAATCGCTCAGCCATCTCTCGCAACGCGCCATCGCTTGCACCATAAGCCGCCAATTCCCTCTTCGCCGCCCGCAGCCGAGCGCGGCGTTCTTCGGGAGCGAGGGCATCGAACAGCGTACGCATGAGTTCTTCTTCCAATCGATCCAGTTCGTCGCAGACGGCTTTCGCGTCCAACGCCCGTCCGCTCTGCACGTCCCGGCCCATGGTGGCAAGACGCTCGTCCACTTCGCGCAATTTCGTCGCCAGCACCTTCTCTCCCTCGCCTTCGGCTCTTTGCCGCGCAGCGCGCAGCGCTTTTCGACACGAGAGCAGATGCGCCACCAGTTCGGGGCGCGGAACGGCTTCGCTCTCAGGTTCGCCTCTCCGGTTGCGCCCTCGCTGCGTCTCCAACCACTCGGCAAAGAGCGCTTCGACCTCTTCGCGGCAGTAAGCGAGCGACCGGACCGGACGACGGCGCTCGTGTTGCTCGCGAGCATCAAAGGTGCGCTCGATGGCGCGCAAGACGACGTGTAAAGGGATGCCGCGCCTTTTCCACTCGTCGATGAGCGACCAGTCGAGCGGACTGAGGAGCAGCGGCTTTCCACGACGGCGGACAAACGTCTCCTCGATCTCGGAAAAGTAGTCGAAACGATTGGCGCACTCGTTCATGACGGCAAAGCGCGTCGCCGACGCGCAGCGCAAGGGATTGTATGTTCTCGACGCTTGAAACACAACTTCTAGTGAACGACGCTGCGACCATGCCCGGCTTCGTGGTCGGCGCAAGCGTGCTTGTGTCGCCTGCTCCAACTGAAAGGCATTTAGTTTAGCAAGATTTCCAACAGCAAATGTCCAGCGAGCCCGATTGTTCGCCTGTTCCAACAGAACGACGCTTCGATGCAGCAGGTGGCGGCAGCGCAAGAATCACGGCCCCACCCGCTGCCGGTTCCGTTCGTAAACCAGCCTCAAGCCTTCGAGCGTCAGCGTATCATCAACCGTTTCAATCAACTCCGAGCCAGTGGCGATGAGCGAGGCCAAACCACCCGTGGCGATGACGTGCGTCCGCGCCCCCAGTTCCTGCAACATGCGACGCAAGATGCCATCGACCAAGCCGACATAGCCGTAGTACAAACCCGATTGCATCGCCTCGACCGTGGACGTTCCGATGACGGCGCGCGGGCGGCGGATCTCGACGCGCGGCAACCGCGCCGCCCGCTCAAAGAGCGCATCGGACGAGATGGTGATGCCGGGCGCGATCACGCCGCCGAGGTAGCGCCCCCGAGAATCGACGGCATCAAAGGTCGTCGCCGTGCCGAAATCAACGACGATGCACGGCGCGCCGTATCTTGCGATGGCCGCCACCGAGTCGACGATGCGATCCGCTCCGACGTCGGATGCCGGTTCGTAAAGGATGGGCATGCCCGTGTCGGTGGTGTGATCAACGAACAACGGGGTATGGTGGAAATAGACTTCCGACATGCGCTTGAGTACGTAGTTGAGCGGCGGCACCACAGAGGCGATGGTAACTGCGGTGATCGCTTGAAAGTCCAAGCCCGCTAACTCGAACAGGTTGCGCGCGTGCACGCCGTATTCGTCCACGGTGCGCGCCCGCGCCGTCGTCAAGCGCCAGTGAGCGACCAGACGCTCGCCGTCGTACACGCCGAGCGAAGTATTGGTGTTGCCGACATCGATGACGAGAAGCATGAGAGTCGTCGAAAGAGCCAGTCTCCTTTCGTCGCGTAGGATGCACCATGACACAGCGACGCCG
>CAKZOF010000101.1 GCA_937135995.1 uncultured Pyrinomonas sp. | reverse complement strand
CCGAACGGCTCGTCGAGTAGCAGCAGGTTCGGCCGGTGGGCGAGGGCGCGCGCAAGCGCCGCGCGCTGACGCTGGCCACCCGAGAGGACTGTCGGCCAATCGCGCTCGCGGCCTTCGAGTCCGACCGCGACGAGCAGCTCGCGCGCCGCCTCGCGCGACCGCGCGCTGATCTGCGTCGTCGAGGAGCCTTACAATCTCGTCGCCATCGAAAAGACGCGAAGCTACAAGGGGTTATACCATGTGCTGCATGGGTGTCTTTCACCCGTGCGCGGCATTGGGCCGGAGATGCTTCGGCTTGACAACCTTCTCGCGCGGTTGAAACCGGAGAACAATCAGGGCGTCAAGGTTCAAGAAGTGATCCTCGCGACCAACCCGACGACCGAAGGCGAAGCGACGGCGATTTATCTCAGTCATCTTCTGAAGCCTCTCGGCGTGCGGACGACGCGCATCGCCATGGGCATGCCGGTCGGCAGCGATTTGGAATACGTCGATGAGGTGACCATGGACCGCGCGCTCGCCAACCGGCACGAGATCTGAGGACGCCCGGCCTGCCGACGACGATCTCGCCCGGCGCTGTTACTATAAAATGCGTCCATCACTTGGATTTCAAGGGCTGTTGTTGTTCGCGCCCGGAGTCTGTTCCGCGGCTGAAAGATGCGGGGCGGCACTACAACAGGTCGTGGTTCTTCATCTTCGTACCCCAACCTGTTGTAGGCAGCGCTTTCAGAACCTGACGTGTTCAGCCGGAACGCCCTGCTTGCAGAGCGGACAGTTCTCGGGGTCGTACCATTTGGCGTCGAATTCGACGAGCGACTTGATCGGCACGTCATCGAGCATGGTTGGGGCGGACGTGAAGCGGACGATCGCCCCGCAGCCGATGATGCGCGCGCCGAGGTCTTTGACGAGTTGCGCTGTCTCTCGAATGGCCGTGCCCGTGCGGATGATGTCGTCAACGATGATGCAGGGGTTGACCTCGCCGCGGTTGAGGAATTGGCGGAACATGCGCTTGCCTTGTTCGCGTTCGGCCCAGTAGATCTGTTCCGCTTCGAGCGCATCACGCACGCCGAACGCCACAGGGATGCCGCCGGGACCGGGCGCGATCACGGCGACGCGCGGCAGAGCGCTGGAGATCTCTTTTTCGAGTCTGAATTTGCGGCTCAGCGCGACGGCGAGCACGCGCGCCGTGTCGTAGTAGCGAAAGGCGAGCGGCATTTGAAAGTAGTGCGGCGTGTGTTTGCCCGAAGGGTAGATGAAGTGGCCCTCGCGAAAGGCTCCTGTCTCTTTCAAGATCTGCATCACCTCTTCAGGCGGCGGAATCAATTGAACCATGTCCTTTTCACCTCGGAGATTGTTGCGAAAACTTACTATCTGTCGCCATCGCTCGCCGGCGACGGCGCTTCAGATTTTGTCGTGCTCAGCCTCCTTTGCCAAGCGGCGAGCGCGCAGCGAATCGCTTCGCGTTGCACGCGCATGAGATCGCGCGGTAGCTCATCGGGAGCGAACCACGCCGCCCGGCGAATCTCGAGGCTGCGCGGTTCGGCGCGGTTGCGCGCGCGGCAGCAGTAGAGGATCTCGATCTGACGGGCGCGTTCGATAGTGCGCACTGAAGCGAGCTGCAGGTCTTCTACTTCGAGCCCGATCTCCTCGCGCAGTTCGCGCCGTAGCGCCGTTTCGGGTTGCTCGCCTTTATGAAGGAAGCCGCCGGGCAGACCCCACCCGCTTCCATGACGAAAGACGTGACGAAGAAGCAGCACGCGCCCCTGCGCATCGAACACCACCGCGCCCGCGCTGACGGCAAAGCGCGGCTGGGTAAGCCACACTCCCCAGCGCAGGAGACGGCGCGGCGTGCAGCGCCAGATGAGGCCCAGCGTTCGGCTCCAGAAACGCTTCGGCAGGATCGACATCGAGCGACGTGTTCGAAACGCAAAGCTCATGCGTCCGGCATGAGGTGCAGCCTTTCGGCTCTTCGGTCACTCCGGGCGCTTCGCTTTCGCGCTGGCGATCAAAGTTCGCGCACGGTCAAGCCTTGGTCGGCGAACTTCCATGACAGAACTTCGGCGCCCGCTTCTTCGAGCGCCCGTGCGACCCGTTCACGACATCCGCTCTCGCAGAGGAAGGCGATGCACCCACCGCCGCCAGCGCCACAGACCTTGGCCGCTTCGGCGCCGCGCGCAAGAGCGATCTCGACCAGTTGGTCCATGTGCGGCGTCGTGATGTTCGGCGCGAGTTGCTTGCGTTTCGGGTAGTAAGCGCGCATCGTTGCACGCACTTGTTGCCAGTCGTTGGCCAGCAGCGCGCGGCGCATCTGTTGCGCTGAATCGCGTATCCCTTCGAAGAGTTCGAAGAGTTTGGCATCGCCGTCGATGTGAGTTTTGAAGATCTCCCAGTTGTTGGTGCCGGACACGTGCGGCTCGCCCGTGTAGCAGAGGAGAACGCGCTCTTCGAGCGCGGCCGCATCTACTTCGAGCCGTTCGCGTTCCGTCCCATCGGGGCGGAAGTGGAGGCAACTGGCCCCGCCATATAGAGCCGCGTAGTAGTCCTGCACGCCGGCAGGCACGCGAATCACCGTGGTTTCGACGTTGGCCGCGATCTGGATGAACTGGTTCTCACCGTAGCGCTGACCGACGAAGCGGTTGAGCGCGCCGATGCACGCGATGGCGAGCGAAGACGAAGCGCCTAGGCCCGCACCGGGCGGCGATTCGCTTTCGGTCATCAAATGGAAGCCCCTGCGGGGGCGAAACAGATGAACGAGTTTCGACGCCAGTTCGAGCCGCGACTCCGTGGCCAGGTGATCTAAGCGGTCGAGACTGGTTTCGAAGCGCAGGCCGCGGTCGCGCGATTCGATGATGACACACTCGTCATCGCGCGCTTCGATGCGACAGCGTGCGTAGAGCGAGATGGCGAAGTTGACCGTCATCGCTCCCGGGTGGAAAAGGTAGAGCGGCCAGATGTCGATCGTACCGCCCGCCAAATCAATCCGCGTTGGTGCAGTGGCTTCGATGATCATAGTTTTCATAGGTCGCCGCCCGGAGCGGATGGCGAAGCCTGCTTCGGGCGGCGAGTTCGAGTCTCGAGCAAAGCGCAAGCAGAGCGCGCCCGGTCGGACGCCGGCCCAGCCGCGAAATTCAGATGGCATGCGAAGTTCGG
>CAKZOF010000100.1 GCA_937135995.1 uncultured Pyrinomonas sp. | reverse complement strand
CGCGGCGCGGTGGAAGTCGCGCTGGTGCCCGTGATCGAATACTTACGCCTTCCTGATGCACTGCTCATCCCGAGCGTCTGCGTCGGCGCGCAACAGCGCGTGCGTAGCGTCGTCATCGCAACGCGCGGCATGGCGTTGGATGAAGTGCGCACGGTGGCGCTCGACCTATCTTCGCGCACTTCGGCGGCGTTGGTGCAAATCATCTTTCGCGAGTTCATCGGGCGTGAACCGCAGTTCGTTCCAACAGCCCCGGACATCGAGAGCATGCTTGGCGAGTACGATGCGGCGTTGCTCATCGGCGATCCAGCGATGATTTTCGAACGGCGCGGGCGGCGCGTGTACGATCTGGCCACGGTCTGGCACGAGCAGACCGGGCTCGGCTTCATCTTCGCGATGTGGATGACGCGCCATGGAACGAACGTTCGGGCACAGGATTTCGCGCGTGCGCGTGATGAAGGCTTGGTGCACGTCGATGAGATCATCGCCGAGTACGCGCCGCGCCTCTCTTTGCCGGAAGGCGAGTTACGGGACTACTTGTTGCGGAACATCACCTTCACGCCCGACGCGAAGCTGCGCGCTGGACTTGAACTATTCTTTCATCTAGCGTACAAGCATGGGTTGGCTTCCGTGAAACGCCCCCTGCTCTTCAGCGAAGATTGACGCGCGAAGGAACATGGAACTTTGGACTGAATCGCTGACCGAACTCGATGCCATCGATTTCGCTACGCTCGATCTGTTGCCTTACGGCATCATTGTCGTAGATCGCGAAGGGAAGATCCTTTATTACAACGCGCGCGAGGAACAGATCGCCGGACGGCGCAAGGAGAATGTCATCGGGCGGAACTTCTTCACTAAAGTGGCCCCATGCACGCAGGTGCGCGATTTCTACGGGCGGTTTCAAGAAGCGATGAACCGCCCTGGTTGGACCGTCAACTTCCAATTCCGTTTCCCGTTCCCCGATAACCCGCGCGAGGTCGAAATCGCACTCACCAGTTTCGAGAATAGGGGCGATCGCCTCTGTTTGATCTCGGTCAACGACGTGACGGAACAGAAGGCGTTGCGCGAACGTTTGATTCGCGCCGAGCACTTGCGTGAACTGGGCGAAGTCGCCGCCGGTGTGGCGCACAATTTTGGCAACCTGTTGATGGTTATTCGCGGCAATGCCGAAGTGATGCTCGACATGACGGAAGACGAAGCGCTGCGGCGGCGCATCGAAAAGATCATCAAAGCGAGCGACGACGGGGCCAAACTGGTCCAGCG
>CAKZOF010000099.1 GCA_937135995.1 uncultured Pyrinomonas sp. | reverse complement strand
GACGCCTTCGTCGAATCCGGCGATCACCTGACCGGCGCCCAATTCGAATTCGAGCGGCTCTCCACCCTCGGATGAATCGAAGATCTCGCCGCTCTCCAAACGCCCCGTGTAGTGGACGCGAACGGTGTCACCATTTTTCGCTTGTTCTGGCATAATGTCTCCCACCTGTGTTTGGTTTTGCGAAGCATGGCATATTCGGCGGAAAAAAGCCAGTCCGTCGAAGAAGGTTTCGACTTCCGGGCGAAAAAATGAAAGGACGTTTCCTTATCTCGATCGCGATGATCGCGCTTGCGGGCACCGGGTTGATAACAGCCGCCGGACAGCAACCGACCTCTTCACCGAGCAGCCGAGCGGCACAAACGCCAGCGGAAGAAGACGAAGTCGTTCGGATCACGACGAACCTCGTGCAGGTGGATGTGGTGGTCACCGACAAGGATGGGCGCCCGGTGACCGATCTCGCGGCGGAAGATTTCGAAGTACTCGAAGATGGCCGACCGCAGAGGATCACCAACTTCGCCTACATTGATCTCGGTTCGCGCGCCGTCGAACCGACGTCGGCGCGACGCGAGACAAACGCAGCGGTCCCTGTTCCGCCGCGAAAGGTGGAACTTGGGCGCGCGCGGCGCATCATCGCGGTGGTAGTCGATGATCTCAGCCTTTCGTTCGAAAGCACGGCTTTTGTGCGCGACGATCTGAAAAAGTTCGTGCGCGACGCGGTTGGCCCAGATGATCTCGTCGCCATCGTGCGCACCAGCGCTGGCGTCGGCGCGCTGCAGCAGTTTACTACTGACAAAAGGCAGCTTTATGCGGCCATCGAGCGCATACGCTGGTATCCGCTCGGAAGAGGCGGCATCAGCGCTTTCGCGCCCATTCGCAATGATTCTTTGAGCGGTGGACTGAGTCGACCATCCGGCGAGGCGAGCGACGGGCAAACCGCCGCAGCGACGAGCGAAAACGCCAATCGCCCGCGCGGCGAAGAAGCGCTCGAAGAGTTTCGCGAAGAGATCTTCACCGTCGGCACGCTCGGCGCGTTGAATTTCGTCATTCGGGGCTTGCGCGAGTTGCCTGGTCGAAAAGCGGTGGTGCTTGTCTCCGATGGCATCCCGATTTTCAATCGTTCGGGCGAGAGCACGCGCGTGCTCGACGCTTTGCGCCGATTAGTCGATCTGGCTAACCGTGCGTCGGCAGTCATCTATACGGTGGATGCGCGCGGCCTGCCGACCCTCGGGCTGACGGCGGCGGACGACGTAAGTGGGATGACGGCGGAAGAAATCGAACGTCGGTTGAACGACCGGCGCTCTTCGTACTTCGAATCGCAGAACGGACTAAATTACTTAGCGCAACAGACGGGCGGGCTTTTCATTCGCAATACCAATGACATCGCCAAAGGGATCCGGCGCGTGCTCGATGATCAGCGCGGCTACTACTTACTCGGCTATCGCCCCGAGGACGCAACCTTTGATCAGTCGGGGCGGCGCCGTTTCCATCGGATCACGGTCAGGGTGCGCCGGGCCGGATTACGTGTCCGATCGCGCACGGGCTTCTACGGTGTCCCCGACGAAGAGGCGCGCCCCGTGCGCCGCACGCGCACCGAACAGTTGATGGCCGCGCTTACCTCGCCCTTCGCCTCCGGCGAGATCGATCTACGTTTAACTTCGATCTTCGTCGCCGACCCAAAATTCGGCCCCATCGTGCGGTCGTTGCTGCTGATCGACGGAAGCGGGCTGACGTGGCAGCCGGAAAAGGATAGCTGGTCCAAGTCCGTCATGGACGTGTGGGCGATCACGTTCGACGCTGATGGAAGACCAGTGAGCGAGACGAATCGAACCTATACCATGCGCGCGCGCGGCGAGATGATCGAGGCGGTAAGAAGAAGCGGTTTGATCTACACGATGAACGTTCCCGTCAAAAGACCGGGCGCGTATCAACTGCGCATCGCCGTGCGCGATGCGGCTTCCGAACGGATCGGATCGGCCAATCGGTTCATCGAAGTCCCCGACTTGAAGAAAAAACGTCTGGCGCTTTCGGGCATCGTCCTCGCTGGAAGTTTGCCCAGAGAGGACGACCAGAAGGAAGGCGAAGCCGCAGTGGCCACTATCGGCCCGGCCGTGCGGCGCTTTCCACCCGGCGCGACGATCGATTACGGCTTCGTCATCTACAACCCGAAGCTCGACGAAAAGACGGGACGCCCACAGCTACAGACGCAGGTGCGCTTG
>CAKZOF010000098.1 GCA_937135995.1 uncultured Pyrinomonas sp. | reverse complement strand
CGTCACCACGTCGCTACCTGCAAGGAATCGCGGCGCGTCATGTGTGGCGGTTCTCTCTCTCGTGTTCGATGGGCGCTCCGAGCGGTGCATAGAGCACACACCGGGTGTGACGTGAAGTCGCCACCTTCCGGTCTGATCATGGATCCATCGGGAGCGTGCTGACCCGGTGTTTCGGGTGGGATTCCCGAACGCGAATCGTCGACAGAGCCGTTCGGTCGGCGTTGTGGATAAATGTCCATAATTTTAGGAACGGTCTGATTTCCAAGGCTCTTCGGGCCGGTTGACAACGGCGGTGGAAACGATTAAGCTCGTCTTTCGAAATTGGAAATGATTTTCAATTTCAGCTAGACGTGAACGGCAGCGCACAAAAGTTCTCCCTGATCTCCACCCGCCGCCTCGCACCGCGGCCGCAAACGACTCTGGCCAGTTCGTCGCCGCAAGGCGCTTCCAG
Organism: uncultured Pyrinomonas sp.; assembly: GCA_937135995.1. Classification (GTDB taxonomy): domain Bacteria; phylum Acidobacteriota; class Blastocatellia; order Pyrinomonadales; family Pyrinomonadaceae; genus Pyrinomonas. Next base: position 3,880 of record CAKZOF010000098.1, on the reverse strand, counting down.
CCGGTTCGCCACGTGCCTTCCGCCCAAGCGATCTTGCCTGCTGCCGAACCGCTTCGTGTCCCTCAAGCGCCTGCCGACCTTTGGCGCAAATGATCAGCGCAAAAGACTGCGCCCGACAACGAATCGTCACGAAAAGTTTTCAGCTGCTCACCTTGCGCGCTTGGGGAGGCCGAGCGCCGCTTCAACTCCTGTCTTCCAAACACAGCTGCCGCCGGATGCACGTGGGCCATGGGCGTCGAAGCGAAGCGTGAAGTTTCGACGCGGCGCGCGTTGCTTTTCGGCGATCTCGCCTGTTTGCGCGGAGAAGATCTTGAACGGGGCCAACCGCTCGGACCATGCACCATCCTTTACAACACAGCGCTCGGTCTCTCCAAGCGCGCAACTTCCCTGCACTGAACACCGTCGGGAAACGAAGACGCTCGTTACCAACTCTGGGAAGACCGGTCCTGCACTTTGCACGCGGAGGTTGAATCATGCACGCGCCGAACGATCGAACCACTCATGCGGTTTGGGTCTGGCACTGCCCATCTTGCCGCGCTTTTCATGTGCGCGCCGGGCAAGCGATCTTGACCTTCACGACCGAGGAGTTCGCCGCTTTCACGCGCGCGGTGGTTGAATGCTATTGCCGAAACTCGCTCGTCTTCGACGAGGAAGAACCACTGGCAAGCGCTGCCGCCCACTGAAGCAATGCTCTTTGCCGTCCACAAGATCGAAGCAAGATGAGCCGTCTCGTCTTCAAACTGAATCTCGTTGCGCTGCTCGGCCTTGTTGCTTTCGCCGCCTGCGCACCCGACGGATCGCCATCCGCTAGATTTGCTCCGCGCGTCGTCTCCATCGGCGGATCTGTCACCGAAACGGTCTACGCTCTGCGCGCGGGCGAGCTTCTGGTCGGCGTCGATTCGTCGAGCCTCTATCCGGAAGAAGCGCGCCGCCTGCCGCAGGTCGGTTACATGCGTCAGCTCTCCGCCGAAGGCGTGCTCTCGCTTCGTCCCACGATGGTCCTCCTGACTTCGGACGCTGGACCACCGGCGGCCATCGAACAGATCCGCTCCGCCGGCGTTCCTCTCGTGCTCATCCCATCGGAACATTCGGTGGAAGGGGTCAAGGCGAAGATTCGAGCCGTCGCGCGCGCGCTCGCGCTGGAAGAGCGCGGCGAAGAAACGATCCGCTCTTTCGAACGCGATCTAGCCGAAGCGCAACGTATCGTCGCCGAGCAGCGGACGCGCCCGCGCGTTTTGGCGCTCATCGCGCGCGGCCCCAACGCGATGAACGTCGCCGGCGCGGGCACCGCACCTGACGAGATGATCCGACTGGCGGGCGGCATCAACGCCGTCTCCGATTTTGAAGGCTACAAGCCGCTTTCGCCCGAATCGGCCATCGCCGCCGCGCCCGACGTCATTCTCGTTCCATCGCGTGGGCTCCAGAGCATGGGCGGCGTCGAAGCCCTTCTTCGAGTTCCCGGTTTAGCGATGACTCCGGCCGGGCGCGCCAAGCGCGTCGTCGCGCTCGACGATTTGTTGCTGCTCGGTTTCGGGCCGCGCACTGGCGCTGCGGTGCGTGAACTCTGCGAGAAGATTCATCGAGCGAACTCCGACGCGGCAGAAAACCGATGATGGCTGAAGCTTCGGCCATGCACGCGACCGAAAGACTCGCCCGCGCGCGGCGCAACGCCATCATCTTGCTAGCCGCGCTGTTCGTCGCGGTCGCGCTTCTTTCGTTGAGCGTTGGACCAGCGGCATTCGCGCCGCACGAGGCGCTCGCCGTGCTCGCGCGAAGACTAGGGTTTGATCTCGCCGTCGATGAGCGGCGAGAGGCGGTGCTGCTGGCGATCAGATTACCGCGCGTGCTGCTCGGAGCGATGGTCGGAGCTGGACTCGCCGTGGCGGGTGCGGTGATGCAGGGGATCTTTCGCAATCCGCTGGCCGATCCTGGCTTGGTCGGCGTCTCGAGCGGCGCCGCGCTCGGAGCCGTCGCGGCCATCGTCGTCGGCGGCGAGATGAACTTTGCAGCGCGCCCGACATCGGCGCTCTTCTTCATTCCATGCGCAGCTTTCGCGGGCGGACTGATCACAACCGCGTTCGTGCTGCGTTTTGCTCGCGCGGGTGCGCGCACCGACGCGGCGACGATGTTGCTCGCCGGCATCGCAATTAACGCGCTCAGCGGCTCGGCCATCGGTTTTCTGACCTACATCGCGACCGACGTGCAGTTGCGCGACATCGCCTTTTGGAGTCTTGGCGGCCTGAGCGGTGCGACGTGGACCACTCTGCTCGCCGTCGCGCCCTTCGTTTTGACGGCGTTGCTGCTCTTGCCGCGCGTGGCTGGAGGGCTGAACGCGCTGCTTCTCGGCGAAGCCGAAGCCGGTCATCTCGGCATCGACGTCGAAAGCGTCAAGCGCCGCGCCGTTATCTTGGTGGCGCTCTCCGTCGGCGCGAGCGTCGCTTTCACCGGTGCTATCGGCTTCATCGGCTTGGTGACGCCGCACCTGTTGCGGCTCATCATCGGACCGGACCACCGCTGGTTGTTGCCAGGCGCAGCGCTGCTCGGCGCGTGCCTGCTGCTTGCCGCCGATGCGGCGGCGCGCACGCTTGTGGCTCCGGCAGAACTTCCGGTCGGCGTGGTGACGGCGCTGATCGGCGCGCCGTTCTTCTTGTGGCTGCTGGCGCGCAACCGGCGCCGAGCCGTTTGAAGACCATCCTTCGGACTGTTTGCGACGCGGCCCGCAACAGGTCCGACTTTTGAAGAAGGATGCTCGAAGCGCAGGACATCTCGGTCGAACGCGGGCGGCGCGCCCTCGTGCGCGACGTGTCGCTCGTCTTGGAACCAGGCCAATCGGTCGCCATCGTCGGACCGAACGGCGCGGGCAAGACCACGCTGCTTCGCGCACTCAGCGGCGAGATCGCCCCAACGGCCGGAAAGGTTTTGCTCCACGGGCGCGAACTGGCGCGCTGGTCCAAAGAAGAACTGGCGCGTGCACGCGCCGTGCTGCCGCAAAGCTCTTCGCTCGATTTCCCCTTCACGGTCGGCGAGGTGGTGTTGATGGGACGCATGCCGCACGGGCGAAGCGCCCGGCGCGACATGGAAATCGCCCAGGCGGCGCTCGAACTCGTCGGGGCGGCGCAGCTAGCCGACAGGCTCTACACGACGCTTTCGGGCGGCGAGCGCCAACGGGTGCAACTGGCGCGCGTCCTCGCGCAGATCTGGGAAGGCGACGCGCCGCGCTACCTATTGCTCGACGAACCGACAGCGAGTCTGGATCTGGCGCACCAGCAGGCGACCATGCGCACCGCCCGCCGTTTCGCCCGGCGTGGTGTCGGCGTCGTCGCCGTGCTGCACGATCTGAACTTGGCGGCACAATATGCCGATCGCATCGTCGTCTTGTCAGATGGAAGGGTGGTCGCGGCTGGACCGGCGCGCGACGCGCTCACGCCCGACATCATCCGCGCCGTCTTCGGCATCGAAGCTTGCATGATCACGCATCCCCGATTCCGCTCGCCGCTCATCGCGCCGCGCGCCTGGTACGACGACGAACTCGCAAACGTTTCAACTGGAGGTAGATCGACATGCTCGACCGCACACGATCATTGACTCTTTCGCTCGAACTCAAACGCAAGTGGCAACAGTTGCGCCAGAGCAACCCGAAGATGCGTGCGCGCGACGCAGCGCGGGCGCTCGGCGTCACTGAAGCGGAACTGGTCGCCGCCGAATGCGGGGAAGCGGTGGTGCGTCTGTCTGCCGACTGGGGAACGCTGCTCGCTGAACTAGGCGCGCTGGGACGCGTCATGGCCTTGACGCGCAACGAAGAGGCGGTCAGCGAACGCAAAGGGCGTTACCATCCGGTGGAGATCTTTCGCGAACCGGGTCGCCCGCCCATGGGACAGGT
>CAKZOF010000097.1 GCA_937135995.1 uncultured Pyrinomonas sp. | reverse complement strand
CGCGACCGTGATCGACATGCACGCCGATACAGCGCAGCGCCTTCTCGATGAGGGCGTCGATCTGGAGACGCGCTTGCCGGACGGCCATCTGGACGGCATCCGCATGCGCGAGGGCGGACTGGACGCGCAGTTTTTCGCTATCTGGGTCGAACCGCAGTTCTACGGGGTGGGCGGAAGTCGCGCCGTCGCGCGCGCCGATGCGCAGATCGCCGCCGTGCGTGCCATGGTCGAACGGCATCCCGACCGGTGGGTGCTCGCCGGCAGCGCCGAAGAGATCGAGCGTGCAGCGCGCGGAGGCAAGCTCGCCGCGCTCTTGGGACTGGAAGGCGGCTACGCGATCGACGAAAAACTGGAGAACGTCGAGCGCTACCATCGCTTGGGCGTGCGTTATATGTCGCCGACGTGGACGGTGAGTTTGAGTTGGGCCGGTTCTTCCGGCGACGCGGTGGGACAAACGCGTGGTCTGAACGAGTTCGGACGCGCCGTCATCGCCGAGATGAATCGTCTCGGGATGATGGTCGATGTGTCGCACGTGTCGGATCGGACCTTTTGGGACATCGTCGAGACATCGCGCGCGCCGGTGATCGCGTCGCACTCGGGCGCGCGCGCCATCGTCGACGTGCCGCGCAATCTGACGGACGATCAACTGCGCGCGCTGGCGCGCACGGGTGGAGTGTGCGCTGTGATCTTCTACCCAGCCTTCATCGAACCGGGATGGGAGAAATTGCAGGCGCGGGTCGAAGCGCAGATCGCGCCGCTCGTGCGCGACGAAACGAAGAACGTGCGCGGCAACCCGTCGCAGCGCCGCGCGGCCCGCGATCGCGTCCGCGAGCGAGAGTTCGCGCGCCGCTTGCCGCCTGTCTCTGTGTCGCGCGTCGTCGATCACATTGACCACATCGTGCGCGTCGCGGGCATCGATCACGTCGCTCTAGGATCCGATTTCGATGGCATTCAAGCCGTGCCGTGCGATCTCGCGTCCGTCGCCGATCTGCCGAACCTGACGGCGGAGCTTGCGCGCCGCGGTTACTCGCTGGCGGACATCCGCAAGATACTCGGCGAGAACGTCCTGCGTGTGATGAGAGAGGTGGAACGCCGCGCCGCGCAACTTCGGCAAACGACGAGGTGACTGGCGAGGCGACGAGGCTTCGCCGAAAGCCTCGGTCTTGGGATTGACACTTCGAGCGACGGAAGAAAGAGGAACAGGTATCGGCGAATCCGGAGCGCGCGGTTTGGTCGGCGTTCGGTTCAGGTCAGTGACTCGACCTCGATTCGCTTGACACGAAGAAACAGAAAATGTTTCAATCCAAAGTTTGATTACGTGGTGATTTACGGCGACTTGCGGCCACGTAAAACAAGCAGCTAAATAGCTCGGCGCGTCTTTCCGCCGTTCAACCCAAAAGGTTCAGATTCGAGGCGAGAGGCCCTGCGTCGTCCGAGCGCGGGGCTTACGTTTATCGGGGGAAGAGCGCCGGAAGTGGATACTGAATCGAACGATGAAAGATTTCCTCTCCACTTTGCGTGAGCGCATCGTCGTCTTCGACGGTGCGATGGGCACTAACATTCAGACCAAAGGTCTCACGCCCGATGACTTTCATGGTCTCGACGGTTGCAACGAGTATCTGGTCATCTCGCGCCCGGACGTGATCGCCGGGATTCACGCCAGCTTCTTCGAGGTCGGATGCGATGTGGTCGAGACCGATTCGTTCGGTTCGACCTCGATTGTGCTCGCCGAGTATGACATCGCCGATCGCGCCTATGAGCTGAATTTCAAAGCTGCGCAGTTGGCGAAGAGCGTTGCCGCTGACTTTTCGACCGCAGAGCGTCCGCGCTGGGTCGCCGGTTCCATCGGCCCGACCACGAAACTTCCGAGCCTCGGTCACATCAGCTTCCGCGAGATGAAAGCGGCTTACGATGTGCAGGTGCGCGGGCTACTTGATGGCGGCGCCGACATCCTGCTCATCGAGACGTGTCAGGACCTTTTGCAAACCAAGGCGGCGCTGCTCGCCGTCTTCGACTGTTTCGCTGAACTCCGGCGGCGCGTCCCCGTCATGGTGCAGGTGACGATCGAGACGACCGGAACGATGCTGCTCGGAACCGAGATCGGCGCGGCTTTGACGGCGATTCAACCTTTCGCTATCGACGTCTTCGGCATGAACTGCGCGACCGGTCCGCAGCAGATGACCGACAACGTCCGCTACCTTTGTCAAAACTCCCCGTTTCCCGTCTCAGTGCTGCCGAACGCCGGGATCCCGGAGAACATCGGCGGGCGCGCCGTCTATCGCGAGACGCCGGAATCTTTCGCCGCGGCTTTGCAGCACTTCGCGCGCGACTTCGGCGTGTCCATCGTCGGCGGGTGTTGCGGCACGACGCCCGAACATTTACGTGCCGTGGTCGACGCCGTTCGCGGCATTACGCCCAAAGAACGCCACGTCGAGTGGACACCGGCGGCCAGCTCACTCTACATCCAGCAGCCCTATCGTCAAGAGAATTCGTTCCTCATCATCGGCGAGCGTTTGAACGCTTCCGGCTCGAAGAAGTGTCGTGATCTGCTCAACGCTGAGGACTGGGATGGGTTGATCTCGCTCGCGCGCGAGCAGGCGCGCGAAGGCGCGCACGTCCTCGATGTCAACGTCGATTACGTCGGGCGCGACGGCGTGCGCGACATGCGCGAGCTCGCGTCGCGGCTCGTGACGGGCGTGCAGTTGCCGCTCATGTTCGATTCCACCGATTGGCAGAAGATGGAAGCGGGGCTCGAGCACGCGGGCGGCAAATGCATCCTGAATTCGACCAATTACGAAGATGGCGAGCCGCGCTTCAAGAAGGTGATCGAACTGGCGAAGCGCTACGGCGCCGGCGTCGTCATCGGAACGATCGACGAAGAGGGCATGGCGCGCACGGCGGACAGGAAGTTCGAGATCGCGCGCCGTGCGTATCGTCAAGCGACGGAAGAGCTGGGCCTGCCGCCCTACGAAATATTCTTCGATCCGCTGGCGTTGCCGATCTCGACGGGAACGGAAGAGGATCGGCGCAACGCGGCGGAGACGATCGAAGCCATTCGGCGCATCAAACGGGAGCTTCCCGGTTGTTTTACGCTGCTCGGCGTCTCCAACGTCTCGTTCGGATTGACGCCGGCGGCGCGCGTCGTCCTGAACTCGGTCTTTTTGCACGAAGCAACCGAAGCCGGTCTCGATGCAGCCATCGTCCATGCCGGAAAGATCCTGCCGCTCAGCCGCATCAGCGAGCACGAACTCGAAGTCGCGCGTGAACTCATCTACGACAAACGTCGATTCGACGGGGGAGTTTGCACCTATGACCCGCTCGCTGAGTTCACCAAGCTGTTCGAAGGCGCGACGGCCAAGCGCGAGGCGAAGATCGCCGAAGATCTGCCGGTCGAGGAACGGTTGAAACGTCACATCATCGACGGTGAAAAGATCGGTCTCGAAGAGAATTTGCGCCTTGCGCTCGAAAAATATTCGGCGCTCGACATCATCAATCAGATCCTGCTCGATGGGATGAAGGTCGTCGGCGATCTCTTCGGCAGCGGTCAGATGCAGTTGCCGTTCGTCCTTCAATCCGCCGAGGTAATGAAGGCGGCGGTCCGCTTCCTCGAACCCTTCATGGAACGGAAGGCGACCGATGCGGCCAAGGGGACGATGGTGCTCGCGACGGTCAAAGGCGACGTGCACGACATCGGCAAGAACCTCGTGGACATCATCTTGACGAACAACGGCTATCGCGTCATCAACCTCGGCATCAAGCAGCCGATCGAAAACATCATCAAAGCCTATGAAGAGAGCCGGGCTGATTGCATCGGGATGAGCGGTCTGCTCGTCAAATCCACGGTCATCATGAAGGAGAATCTCGAGGTCTTGAACGAGCGCGGCATCACCGTGCCGGTCGTGCTCGGTGGCGCCGCCCTGACGCGCCGTTACGTCGAAGAGGATCTAAAGCCGCTCTATCGCGGGCCGCTCTTCTACGCGCGCGATGCTTTCGACGGGCTGCACGTTATGGACATGCTGACGAGCGGTAACGGCGACGCGCGAAAGGACGAAAAGAAAATGGCGGGCGAGGCGGAAGATGTCCCGCTCGCTGAAGAGGCGAAACTGGGCCAGCGGCGACGGGGGCGTACGGCGCGCGTCCGTTCTTCGTGTGGGGCTGAAAGCCCGGATGCGGTCGTCCGCTCCGACGTGCGCACGGATGTGCCCATTCCGACGCCGCCTTTCTACGGTTCGCGCGTCGTCGAAGAGATCTCGCTTGACGAAGTCTTCGCCTATGTGAACGAAACGGCTCTCTTCAAAGGGCAATGGCAGTTCAAGCAGGGGCGTCGTTC
>CAKZOF010000096.1 GCA_937135995.1 uncultured Pyrinomonas sp. | reverse complement strand
CTCATCCACGATGGAAAAGTGGACGAAGCGGCGCTGGCGGAGCGTTTGCAGCGACAGCACAAGCTCATCTGCGCCGCCATACGCGCCGGGCGCGTGGAAGAACTCAAGCGCATGGGCCGGAAAGAACCGTCCGACGGCAGGAAGACCGGAGGTCCCACCCAAAAAAAAGCGGAAAGCGCGGTCGCAAAGCCTGAGGTTGCGCCGCGCAATGCTCACCAAGCTGCAGAGGACGGTGCCAACGGTTCGGTTGCGGAGCGCGAGGCCGTAATTGATGGCAACGGGAACGGCGGGCAGAGCGTAGTGGCAGCGCACACGTCGAACGGCCTATCTTTGACGCTGTTGCGCGAGTGCGATTTTCGCGCCGGAAAGACCGTGCTGCTGGCCGTCAAAGTCGCTCATGGTGACGACGCGCCGGGGCTGCCGGACGCTTGGGTGAAGATCAAAGTGCTCGGGACGACCTTCCGCCCGGCCATCTTCAACACGCGCACGGACCGCAACGGCATCGCCATGCTTCGGCTGATGCTCCCGCACTTTACGTCCGGGCGCGCGGCGATTCTGATCGAGGCGACGGCCGATGGCCATCGCGCCGAACTTCGCCGATTGATCCACCACGCTTGAAGCGTGGGCGCGTCCACGAAATCCCCTCTCCCGCCTGCTTCGGGATCTCATCTTCAAATCGTTAGTCTCTTTGCCGGCACAGTCGGCGCTTGCGCTGTTCGTTCAACCGCGCGCTTTTGTGCCAGGCGCTTTTCCGTTTTCGGCGGCGTCGTTTGGCTTTCGCGAGCGTGCCGAAGCGCTTGATTCATCGCGCGCGATGGTGGAAACTTCCGACTTCGTCGGACAAGAACTCGAAAGCGGAGCGAGCGACTTGCGGATCATTGTCAACGGAGAAGAGCGCGAGATTCCCGAGGGGACGACGCTCAGCCAACTCATCCAAAGCTTGGGATTGATGCCAGAGCGCGTTGCCATCGAACTCAACCGCGCCGTAGTTCGGCGCGCCGACTGGGAGCGGATCGTTTTGCGCGAGGGCGACCGCCTTGAGATCGTTCACTTCGTCGGCGGTGGCTAAAGACGCGCGCCCCACTCGAGGGATGCTTCGCGCGAACTTCGGCTGGCGTCGGGCGGCGAGCGCACCTCTTGCTTGGCGCGCCGTTTTGTTGCGCGGGGGCAGTGGGTTCGATCCAGCGCGCTTCGCGTCCAGGTCGCATCGGTGATAGAGTCTTAGAACGTAGAAAGTCACCGAACGGAAGGGAAGTTGATGGCAGTGGCGACAACAGCAGCGACCGAAGAGACGTTCGAGATCGCGGGCCGGCGGTTTCGCTCGCGGCTCATCGTCGGCACGGGCAAATATCGCAGCTACGAAGAGATGAAGGCAGCGCACGCCGCTTCCGGCGCGGAGATCGTCACGGTTGCCGTGCGGCGCGTTCCGCTGGACCGAAGAGCCGAATCTTTTCTCGACCATCTCGATCCGAAGTTGATGATCCTGCCGAACACAGCCGGTTGCTACACGGCGGAAGAGGCCGTGCGCACGGCGCGGCTGGCGCGCGAAGCGCTGGGCACAAACTGGATCAAACTGGAGGTCATCGGCGATCAAACGACGCTCTTTCCGGACAACGAGCAGACCATCGAAGCGGCGCGCACTTTGGTCGCGGAAGGTTTCGTCGTGTTGCCCTATGTGACCGATGATCTGATCGTTGCCAAAAAGTTGCTTGGTCTCGGTTGTGCGGCCGTGATGCCGCTGGCGGCGCCCATCGGTTCGGGCTTGGGCGTGCAGAATCCGACCAACCTGCGCATCCTGCGCGAGCAGTTGCCGGATGCGCTCTTGATCGTCGATGCCGGAGTGGGGACGGCGAGCGATGCGGCCATCGCCATGGAGCTCGGTGCTGACGCTGTGCTTATGAACACGGCGATCGCCGAGGCGCGCGAGCCGGCGCGCATGGCGCGCGCGATGCGTCTTGCGGTCGAGGCGGGTCGTTTGGCCTATCTTGCTGGACGCATGCCGAAGCGGCTTTACGCGAGCGCATCGAGTCCGCTTGCGGGCGTGATCGGGTGAACGAGATGCGGGTGAGATTGACGAAACTGGCCCATGCCCGGTCGGGCGACAAGGGCGATACGGCGAACATCGGATTGATCGCGCTCAAGGATGAATTCTATCCGGTGCTCGTGCGCGAGGTGACGGCCGAGCGCGTGCGCGAACACTTCAAAGGGATCTGCAAAGGCGAAGTGGAACGGTTCGAACTGCCCAACTTGTGTGCGTTGAACTTCTTGCTCCACGAAAGCTTGGGCGGTGGCGGCACCGTTTCGCTGATGACCGACGCGCAAGGCAAGACCTTTTCGACCGCCCTGCTGCGCATGGAGATCGAGATCCCGGACGAAGAGGCGCGCGCACTGGGCCTTGATTGATGCCTTTGCTTGCGCGCTAGGTCACTTCGCCAACGACCCAAACGTTTGCTGATCATTGCGATGTTTGTCTTCGCGCGGCGACAAGGCGCGTCGTCTTGATGAACACGACGCGCGGTTGCCGGCGGCCAGGATGGTGATGTTCGACGAAGCGACGGCCAGAACGAGCGAGAAGCTGCGACACGGGTACGCACAGGTCGGGCGCGTGCGCCTGCACTACGTCGAGCGCGGCGAAGGCGAGCGTTTGGTGCTCCTTTTGCACGGCTTCCCTGAGTGCTGGTACTCGTGGCGCTACCAGCTGCTCGCGCTCGGCGAGCGCTACCGCGTCGTCGCTCCGGATTTGCGTGGGTACAATCTGAGCGATAAGCCACCACGCCGCGCCGATTATCGTTTAGAAGCGCTGGTCGAAGATGTGGTCGGATTGATGCGCCATTTCGGCGTCGGAGAAGCGGCCATCGTCGGTCATGATTGGGGCGCGCTCATCGCTTGGGCGGTGGCTCACAGTTGCCCTGAAGCTGTTTGGAAACTCGCTTTGCTCCAGACGCCGCCGCCGGGCGCGTGGATGCGCAGCATGAGCTTGAGACAAGCGCTGCACGCTTGGCACATCCTCTTCTTTCAGCTCCCGTGGTTGCCGGAACTGATCATTCGGGTTGGCGATTTCGCTTTGCTCGAGCTCATCTTCAAAGCGACGGCGCGCAAGGGGACGTTCACCGCCGAAGACATCGGCGCCTACAAGCTTGCGCTCCGACGTTCGTTGACGGCCCCGCTCGATTACTACCGCGCCAATCGCGCGTTGCTTCTCGGCGCACTGCTCGAACGGCGGAGCGAATTGACGCGACAGCGCGTGCGCGTGCCGACGTTGTTCATTTACGGCGAGCGCGATTTCGTGATCTTGCCGCAAACCGTTGCGCACGCGCGCGATTTTGTCGATGCGCCCTACATGGAAACGCGCTTGCCGACGGCGGGACATTGGGTGCAACAGGAAGCGCCGCTCGAAGTGAACGAAGCGCTCGAGCGTTTTCTCGATATGCCTTTTTGATTCCGGCATGATTTCAAGCCATGAACGACGCTCAACGATCATTGATCTATTCGACAGAAGGCTCCACTGCCGTCATCACGCTCAACCGTCCGGAGAAGAGAAACGCGCTCAACGATGAATTGATCGCGGAACTGAAGGGCGCTTTGCGGCGCGCCGACGAAGACGAATCGGTGCGCGCTGTGGTCATCACGGGGGCGGGCAAGGACTTCTGCGCCGGAGCGGATCTTGCGCAACTGCGGCGCATCTCCGAAAGCTCGATCATCGAGAACCTGCGGGATGCCGAGTCGCTGATGGAGCTTTTCACGCTCATCCGGCGTGTGCGCGTGCCGGTGGTCGCCGCCGTGCGTGGGCGGGCGCTGGCCGGCGGCTGCGGGTTGGCGACTGCTTGCGACGTGGTTCTGGCAGCGGAATCGGCGCGATTCGGCTATCCGGAAGTCAAGATCGGATTCGTCCCAGCGATGGTGATGGCGATCTTGCGACGCAACGTGTCGGAGAAGCGGGCTTTCGAACTTCTCGCGCGCGGCGAAGAGATCGGCGCCGCCGAAGCAGAACGCATCGGTTTGGTGTCGCGCGTCTATGCGGACGATGCTTTCGCGGCGGAAGTCGAAGCTTACGTCGGCGGTTTCGCGCGGGCCAGCCGCAGCGCCATCATGCTCACCAAGCGCTTACTCTACCAGATCGATGGTTTGACGTTCGACGCGGCGCTGCGCGCGGGCGCCGACGCGAACACCATCGCTCGCCTGACGGAAGATTGTCGCGCTGGCATCGCCCGTTTCCTCGACCGCAGCGAATAGGCGCGCCGTCCGCGGCAACATCGTCGCGTTGCGACCTTAGGCGTGCCTTTGTTCAATCGGTCTCGCGGTGCTGTGCGGTGTTGCATATTTATGCAAACTTTATGCGGCTTCTCGAAAGCTTCCCGGGCGTTGCTGGCTCAAGCGCTGGATCCTACCCCGCGGACGGATGCGAACCGCAATGACGACTCGCGTTGACAAAGGGGGCATCGTCGCAAACGGCGACGAGACGGATCTTCGACCGAAACGACGCAGCCCTCGGTTCCCAAACCGAGCGAAAAATATCGGGCGCCTTTGGATCGGATCCGAAAAGCGCCCGCGATCATGGGCGATCGTTATTTGCGACGAACCTTGAATGCACTTACGGAAAACCGCCAGCGCGATAGGCCTTGACCATTACAAGTTATCACTGGCGACGAACATCTATCCTCGAGCTGCTGCTGCACGTTCTCTAAGCGGCATCACCGTTTCGGCGAAGCGTTCCATCTCTTCGAGTTGCGGGCTGAACTGGAGCAAGAGCAGATCGACGCCGACGGCCTCGAAAGCATCGATCCGCTCGGCGACCTGTTCCGGCGTGCCGACGAGACCGGAGCGCAATCCCCGATTCGACACCGAATAATCTTCCAGCGAAACGCGCTGCTCGAGCTGCGTGTTGGCGAGCCACTGTTGATAGTTGGCATATCCAGCCGCCGATTGGCGCACGTCGGTGATGCGTTGTAGCTCGCGTTGTGCTTCTTCTTCCGTGTCGCGCACGATGACGTAAGCGGCGACGCCGAATTTGAGCGATGGCAAGCCATGCCGCGCGCGCCTTGCGGACATGTCTTCAATCTTGCGCCGGATTTTGTCGGGCGGGTCGCCGTGCATCACGTAGGCATCGCACAGGCGTGCGATCATCTCTTTGGCCGCTTCCGATTCTCCGCCGGCGTAGATCGTCGGGCGCGGGCGCGCGAGCGGCTTGGGTTGCAGCACGGCATCTTCGACCTTGTAGTAACGCCCCTCGAAAGAGAAGTGGTCCTCTTTCCACAGGCGATCGACCAGTTCGATCCATTCCGCCGTGCGCGCGTAACGGTCATCGTGTTGTTCGAACTGTACGCCGTATTTGCGCGCCTCTTCAGCCCACCACGCCGCGACGACGTTGAGCGAGAGTCGTCCGCCGCTGATGTGATCGATGTTGGCCGCCTGTTTGGCGAGCAACGCCGGGTTGTGAAATGTCGGACGCACGGCGACCATCAGTTCGAGCCGCTCGGTGACGGCGGCGAGCGCCGCCGCTGTGGACCACGCATCGAGCGAAGGGGCGTCCACGCCTTTGATGTCGTTCAAGTTCAGTTCGGCGATAAGCGTCAGATCATACCCGAGCGCTTCGCTGCGGCGCGCGAGCTTGCTGACGTAAGCCCAGCTCGCTTCCATCCCTTCATCTTCGACGTTGCGCAGCCAACCGCCGAAGACCGGCAGCCAGTAACCGTAACGCATCAGCGTGCCTCCGCCACGAGAAAATCGACCAGCTTCGCGAAGGGATCGAATCCGACGACGCGCGGCGCATCGGCGACGAAGTTCGAGAGCGCGTTGATGTCGTAGTAGTACAAGCGCCCATCGCGATCGTCCACGATGTATTCGATCCCGCCGACATCCAAGTGGGCCGCTTGCGCGATGCGCTCGACCGCCGCGATCACTTCCGCGGGCGGCGTGTAAGCTTCCACGCGCAACCCGGATTTCGGCGCATCAACCGGACACGCGCTGCGCGCGAGTTCGACGCCGTCGGTCGTTTGACATGCATCAGCCGGACAGAGATTGAAGTTGTCGGCGGAAGAATAGACGTTGATGGCGTAAAGATAACGCCCGCCGAGCGTCTCGACGCGCGTGATGTGACCGTTGCGCGCCGGGATGAACTCTTGAACCAGCGCCGTTCCATCGATGCCGAGATCGAGGCGTTCGTTCTCGACGGCGCGCGCAAGCTGGTCCGGCGTGTCGTAGCGCGCGATGCCGGCGCCGCTCCCGCCGATGTTGGCTTTGACGACCACGGGGAAGCGCAGTTCGCGCGCCGCTTCGAGCGCTTGATCCGCGCAGTTGATGACGTGAGCGCGCGGCGCGTCGAGTCCGAGCGAAGCGAGAAGCTGCAACTGTCGCGCCTTGGAGATCTCGTATCTGAAGGCTTCGGCGCCGTTGATGACGCGCACGCCCGAGCGTTCGAGTTGTTCGAGCAGCCCGAGCGTGTAGAAGATGGCGTGACCCGCGCCGCGCAAGTAGGCCGATGGACTCATCCGGTTGAAGAAGAGCGCGTAATCTTCGGCGCGCGTCTGCGGATCATACCGGTGGCAACGGGCATCGAGCCGCACATAGGGGATCGCGCGGCGGTCCAATTCGGCAAAGAGCGGCCGGAACCAGTCCGGATGTTCGTAGAAGATGGCGATCGGTCTGCTCTTCGAGCTCAACAGCGGGTTCCTCGCGGATCTGTCAATATAGCGAACGGACAGTCTAAGATAGTAGCAGTGCGGTGTCAAGCCATGACGGTAAGGAGACTCTGCAGGCGGGATCTTTGAACGATCGTTGAATCAGAGAGTATCACCGATGTGTTCATCTCTAGCAAATTGTGGCTTGACTAGGGAAGAAGAGGTCTTCTGCGGTTCAGCCTTAACAGGGAAGTGTAGCTTGGTGAATGACCGAACATCTCGGCCTTGAAGGGACCGACTTGATTTATGGGACACTGCGTAGATAATTCCTTGGGGCCGGTTCTGGCCATATAGCGCGCCTGTTCGAAGCTCTTTTAAGCTTTAACTGAAAAGAGAACATGTGTCGCGCCTCATCTTTGGCGACATGCGGGATCCGACACCTTAACGTGTCCGCGCGGCGCTACCTTTCGCAATTCGGAGGAGATATTCGATGAACGGCGGTTCAGTGCCGAAGCAGGATCAGGTTTTGACAGGCCCACTTTTCGATGAGCCGATGCGCGTGGAATCGGTGCAAGCGATCGGCCCTGACATGTGGGAGTTTAGACTGGTCGGCGTGAAGTCGGGGCGTTTTCGCAAGGTGATTTTGGCTAAATCCGATCTGGAGAGTCTGACCATTATTGATTCTCACTCAACCTACGATGGGGATGGCCGGCTCCTGCGGCTTGGATTGCAGGCCTATTCTCTGGGCATCGCTTACGAGTTCGACCCGTACTTCGCCCTTTCGATCTCTCGCGTTGATCCTTTGCCGCACCAGCTCGAAGCGGTCTATGACTATCTACTCAAGCTTCCGCGCGTTCGATTCCTGCTCGCTGATGATGCGGGCGCAGGGAAGACGATCATGGCGGGCCTATTGATCCGCGAGCTTGAGCTGCGAGGTTTGGCGGAGCGGATTCTCATCGTCTGCCCGTCCAATCTGACTTTCCAATGGCAGCGTGAGCTGAAGGAGAAATTCGAGGCGCAGTTCATCGTTCTCAAAGGCAGTGACATTCGAGGGCAATTCGGTATCAACCAGTGGCTGGACCAGAAGCGAGTCATCACTTCGCTCGACCTGGCCAAGCGCGAAGAGATCCTACCCGGTCTGCGCCAAGTCCACTGGGATCTGGTCATTGTGGATGAAGCGCATCGCATGTCGGCTTCCGACGAGAGCCATAAGAGCCAGCGTTACAAGCTGGGTGAGCTTTTGCGCGATCAATCGGATCACATGCTTCTTCTTACGGCCACGCCGCACAAGGGCGATCCGGAGAACTTCAGCCTCTTTCTCCGACTTCTCGATGCCGATGCCTACGCCGACGTGAAATCCATCCGCGAGGCGATGAATCAGCGTCGCGCGCCCTTTTACCTGCGCCGCACAAAGGAGGCCATGGTCTATTTCCCGGAGCGTCGGCCAGATGGGATGTGGGTAGCGGAGAAGATCTTCACAAAACGCATTCCGCACACCGTAGAGTTTCACATTGACGGGGCGGAGTTTGATCTCTATCGCGGCGTGACCCGCTTCGTCAAACAACAGAGCGCTAGGGCCGCCGACCAGGGCGACGACCCGCGTGCTCGTGCCGTCGGCTTCTTGATGTCGTTTTATCAGCGGCGGTTAGCCTCGAGCGCCTACGCCATGCGGCGCTCGCTCGAAAACAGGGCCAGACGCTTGGAGGAGAGCTTGAAGCGAGCCCAAGACCTTGCGCCGTCGGCTCCCCCATACCTTCCCGACTCGGACGAACTGGAGGAGATGGAAGAGAGCGAGCGCGAACGCCTCGAAAAAGCGCTCGAGGCCGTCACGCTTGCCAGCAACGCCCAGCAGGTCTATGACGAGATTCAAGAGTTGAAGGCGCTAGCCCTTCAGGCGCGCGCCGTCGAACAATCGGGCGCCGAAGCTAAGCTCTCCAAGCTAAGGGAGTTGCTTCAGCAGGAGGGTTTCTTCAACGACCCGGAGAAACGGCTGCTCATCTTCACCGAATTCAGAGACACGCTCGACTACTTGGTCGAACGACTCAGATCGTGGGGCTTCCGCGTCGGTTGCATTCACGGTGGGATGAGGCCCGGCACGCGGGACGAGCCTGAAACACGTCTGTACGCCGAGCAGCAATTTCGCGAAGGTGCTATTCAGATCCTGATCGCCACCGATGCGGCGGGAGAAGGCATCAATCTTCAGGTCTGCCACATCCTTGTCAACTACGACATTCCGTGGAACCCGAACCGGCTCGAGCAGCGCATCGGTCGCATCCACCGCTACGGTCAGCGCAAAAACTGCTTGATCTTCAACTTCGTCGCGACCAACACCATCGAGGGCCGGGTGTTGCAGCGACTCTTGGACAAGCTTCAGGAGATCCGTAATGCCCTCGATGATGATGCCGTGTTCAATGTGGTCGGCGAGGTTCTACCGGCAGCTTATGTGGAACGGGTGCTGCGCGACTATTACGCTGGGCGGCTCGGTGACGCCGATCTTGAGGAGCGGTTGCTTCGGAACGTGGATGAACGCGAGTTTCGCCGCATCTGCCAAAATGCCCTTGAAGGGCTCGCCACGAAGAGGCTCAATCTCGAAATGCTGATCGAACGCCGCGCCCGCGCCCAAGAGCGGCGCGTTATTCCCGAAACCATTGCGCGATTCATCCAAGAGGCGTCCGAGTTTGTCTCGTTCACGCTCAAACCTGTTCCCGATCTTCCTCACACATTCGATCCGGGAAGGACTCCCCCGGCGCTACACCAACACGAGAATGAGCCGGGCTGGCGACTGTCACCTTTAGTCAAAAAATACCCGCGTTTCTCGACAGATCGAGAGATCGCCGAAAAGCATAATCTAGAATGGGTGACGCCCGGACACGCTCTCTTTGAAGCCATCCGCCGCCACATCCACGCGAAAGCGCTCGAGGAGTTTCGCAAAGGAGCGACCTTCTATTCGCTCCAGCACGATGCGCCGGCGCGGGTGGATTTCTACCGTGCCCGGGTGGTGGACGGCCTGGGCCAGGTCATTCACGAGCGATTGTTTGCGGTCGAAATCCCGACCAATGGCGAGCCGAGCCTGCGCGAGCCAAACCTTCTCGGTAATTTCATCCCCGCGAACCCGCCAGAGACGCTGCCCGCCGTCGTTGAAGCTGGCGAGGTTACGGCTTGGCTCAATGAGCATGCGCTTATGCCCTTTCTCGAAGACACGCGCAGCGAGCGCTTGAGTGAAATCGAGCGCATTGCCGCGCATGTCGAACTCGCTCTCACGGAGCTACTGCAACGCGCCGACGAAGAGATCGGGCGGGCGCAGGAAGCGGTGAACCGCGGCGAGCAGGGCGCCGAAGGGCGGCTCGCGATGGCCGAAACACGCCACGCGGAGCTTCTTCAGCGACGGGATCGGCGGCGCAGGGAGCTAGGGCGACAGCGCTCGCTCACGCTTCAAGATGTTGAGCGCATCGCCAGCGTGCTCGTATTGCCCCATCCCGAGCGCCAAGCGCTCGAGGTGCGACGCTTGCAACCCAATCCTGAAACCGAAGCCACGGCCATGCGCGTCGTGATGGAGTACGAGAGGGCGCAGGGCCGTCAAGTCTTCGATGTTCACGAGAAGAACTTGGGATACGACATCACGAGCTTGGATCTCAGCTCTGGCGAACTACGCCTCATCGAAGTGAAGGGTTTAGCGGGCGCGACAGGCACCATCCTGCTCACGCCGAACGAACGCCGCGTGGCTGAAGACCGGCGCGATTGCTATTGGCTGTACATCGTCACCGATTGCGCGTCCGAACCGAAACTTCAGGAGCCGATCAAAGATCCGGCCCGCTTCCCGTGGCATGAAGTGACGAAAGTGGAGCACTACTACCTTTCGGTGGATGCCTTGATCAGATCGATGCAGGTGCGCGAGGATCGCGCCGATTACTGAGATGCATCATGGCGCGGCGTGCGCGACCTCTTGATCGGTTTGGAACCGAATCGCGCCGACTACTGAGATGCATCATGACGCCCGATGAACCTATAGACAAGTTCGCACATACGTCCACATCGTGAGGGTATTCATGATCCCTAAAAGCTGCAAACGTCTCGCCGAAGTCGATTTTCCCATCGCCGAAGTGTCGAAGCACGCGGCGCGGGAAAAGTCCATCCGCCACGGCCACCCGAGCACGCTGCACCTGTGGTGGGCGCGGCGGCCTTTGGCTTCGTGCCGCGCGGTGCTGTTGGGATTGCTCTTCCCAGATCCGTGCGATCCGCTCTGTCCCGAAGATTTCAAGGCCAAAGCGCGCGAGATGCTCCCGCGTGTGCAAGGTCTGATTGGCTCTGATGATGAAGACCTGCGCCGGGCGCTGCTCCGCTTCATTGCCGACTTCGCCAACTGGGACCTGGCCGCGAACCACACCTATCTGGAGGTGGCCCGGGCGCTGGTGAAGGCGGCCTACCCGGCGGAGACGCCGCTGGTGGTGGATCCGTTCGCCGGAGGCGGCTCGATCCCGCTCGAGGCGCTGCGCCTAGGGTGCGCGGCCTTCGCCAGCGACTTGAACCCCGTCGCCTGCTTGATCCTCAAGGTCATGCTCGAGGATATCCCGCGCCACGGACCGGAGCTGGCCGAAGAGTTGCGGCGCGTCGGCGCCGAGATCAAGCGCGAGGCGGAAAAGGAACTGGCCGACCTCTACCCGAAGGACCCGGACGGCGCCATACCGATTGCCTACCTCTGGGCGCGGACGGTCCGCTGCGAGGCGCCGAACTGTGGCGCGGAGATTCCGCTCGCGCGCTCCTTCTGGCTCTGCAAGAAGGCCAATCGCAAGCGCGCGCTGCGATATCGGGTCGAGCGTCGGGCCGGCGAGCCGCCGCGCGTGGAATTCGAGGTCTTCGAGCCGAAGAGCGAACGCGAGGTGCCGGATGGCACGGTCGCGCGGGCGAAGGCGCGGTGTCTTGCCTGCGGCTCGGTCCTGCCGCCGGAACGGGTGCGGGAGCAGCTTGCGGCCGAACGGGGCGGGGCGGACGTGGTCTTCGATGCGCGAGGGCGACGCACCGGCGGCGCACGGCTGCTTGCCGTGGTGACGCTCCGGCCCGGCGAGCAGGGACGGCACTACCGCCTGCCCACCGAACACGACTACGCGGCGGTCTGGAGGGCGCAGCAGCGGCTCAAAGCGATCCTCGACGAGTGGGAACGCGGCGGCAGGCAGGGGCTTTGCCCAGTGCCGGATGAGCCGACACCTGTCGGCGGCGGTTCGGGGGCTGGCCGAGCATTCAGCGTGCAGCGCTACGGCATGCTGCAGTGGGGCGACCTGTTCACCGCGCGGCAGAAGGTGGCCCTGATGGTTCTAGGACGTACCTCCTTTGAGGATAATTGCTCCGCACTCGCCAATATCTTGGCGCTCATATTGGATGGTGTCGTTGATCGCAATGCCGTACTTGCAACGTGGCGTCCGCAGGCGGACCAAGAGAAGGTCGAGCATGTATTCGCGCGCCAGACTTTACCGATGTCCTGGGATTTCGCCGAGGCGGCACCACTTTCGGCATCGACGGGAAGTTGGGATGATCGAGTCAGCAATACAGACAAAACTGTCACGTCCTTCGTTGAATGGCCATCCAGAACAGGCCAGGTCCAGAGCGCTGACGCGACACAGCATCCCCTCCCAGATGAATCGGCGTCTATTTGGTTCACCGATCCGCCCTATTACGACGCGGTTCCCTATGCCGACCTTTCGGACTTCTTCCTCGTCTGGCTCAAACGGGCGCTGCCGGGTCATGCGCTGCTGCGCGATCCGTTCGATCCAACAAATCCACTCACGCCCAAGACGCGCGAGGCGGTGCAGAACGAGCGGTCGTTGACCGAAGACGGCCGCCCGAAGGACCGAGAGTTCTACGAGCAGGCGATGGCGCGTGCCTTCGCCGAGGGGCGCCGGGTGCTCCGGGAGGACGGCATCGGCAGCGTG
>CAKZOF010000095.1 GCA_937135995.1 uncultured Pyrinomonas sp. | reverse complement strand
CACTGCGGGGGGACGGAGCAGGGCGGCGGATCGAGGTGGCTGGGGAGATGGAGCAGTTGCGTGCGCTGCGGGAGGAGCACAGGGAGTTGCTGTCTGAGTGGTTGGTTTGTGACATAAACGATGCGCTGAAGCTGATGGAGGAGTACCAAGCGCGGCAGGCGAAGACGGGGAGCGACGAACGAGCGTGAGTAGACGTTTGTTTACGTAAGCGCCGAGTAAGGCCGGATCAAGACGAAGGCGGAGAGCGACGAACGAGCGTGACACAGCGGCTCAGCGCAAGCTCGGACGCCTCAGCTAACTCAGGAGACAACTGATCGCGATGACGCGAGGCTGGCAAGAGTGATGCAAGCGGGCCGGATGGAAAAGAAACTCTCTTGAAATGAGTTTGTCGAATCCTTTTGGGCTGAGGTTAAGATGTCTCGAATCCCAAGCTTGCTTGAGGAATTATTTGACGTTTATACAAGCGCCCGTTCAATTTTTGGAGCTTTGATCCAGAGAACGACGTGAATTGGGAATGGATCGCACCGGCGATCGACCTGGCGCGGCAACTGGGCTTGATCGGCCCACAAAAGCAACAGCACCGCCTTAGCGGGTGCGCCGCGCGGCGGCTTTCGGCTTATGGGCCTATACGGTTAACGAGCCGCAGATGAGAGATCTGGTCACGCGCGAGTTGATCAAGCGGCTGAGCGACGAGAACGAAGAAGCTGTCGTTAAACTAGACTGCTACGAACATCTTCTGATCATGTACAAGCGGGTGGAAGAACTGATGCAGCTCAAAGATGCGCGCCGTCCGGGCAGAGAGCGCGACTGTCAACGCGCGCCGCGGCGTCGGTTGGAACTGGGTGCGACAACTGACCGAGGGCGGCCAGCAGTAACCTGTCGCCGTTGCATCGGAAAGAGCTTTTTGGAAGCGGAAAGCCACCGAGGAAGCGTCGATGGTCTGTTTGCACAAGCGTGTCGGGCGGTTCGCTGAAAAGAGTTTGCAATTAGCGCTCGACTTGTTTGCAGGCCAGCGGGCGCACCGTCGGACGTTTCGAGAGAAGAGCTTCTTCTCATCAACTTGGACGTGATGACCGGGAGACGTTTCGGGGAATCAGCTTTAAGGAGGAAGAAATGAAACCTTTGGACGTTGTCGATCTCTTTTACGAGACGGCGGATGGCGTGATCCATTGCGAGCAGATCGAGGCGCGCCGTGCCACACAGATGGAGCGCGAGTTGGCCCTCAACGTGCTCTACGCAGCGGCGCGCACGCTCAACGCCCGCCGCATGGCGCCGGAGGGCAAAGAGCTGGATGTCTGCTATTTGTTCGTTGAAGAACCGCCAGCGCGCATCGCTGAAGCCATTCGTGCGGCTGGTGGCAGGCTGCAGGTGCGAGAAGGAAGATCAGATCCCATGGATACAAGGCGCGAAGTTCAAACCGGGCGTTTGATCGAGATTGTCGAGGATGCCTTCGCCGAACTGGCGGACGAAACGAGCCGTGAACATGGCGTGACGTTCGACCTCGATGGGTTGAGACGTCTTCAACAGTCAATCGCCGCAGAAGCCTCGAGCGATGAGGCGCAGTGGGAAGGCGCAATGAGACTGGGTGGGTTCGGCGGCGAGCTGGTGCGGCGGCAACGCGGGTGGGGCTGGGGCTTGAGCGAGGTCGGCATCTTTCCGTTCGGCATCGTTTTTCGCTCGGATGGAAGGGAAGGGGTAGCCAACGTGCTGGACCGTGCGCTCCGGTTCCTGCGTGGAAAAGAGGATGTCGCGACGTTGGTCGAGCGTCTGCTCGCGCTCGCATGATGAGCTGTGAGCATGGCCGGGCACGAAGTTGCATCCTGAGTGCGGTCAATGGTAGCATTGACTGCTCGATCTACGGGTGCGGCAGCAGCAACGCCCGCCGCTTGAAATTTCCGGCGTGGAGCTTTGCGAAGTCCTTTTGTCGGGGGATCGCGCGGCAAAAGGCGCTTGCGTCGGGCTGATCTGATGGATCGAACAATCAACTCGTAGCGGAAAAAACAAAGCGATGGTCGCGCGAAGAGAGAAGCTTTGCGCGGCATCGTCGTTTGTTCGTGATGGCTGATGGGTGAAGTGAAAGTTCAACTCGATAGCGGCGCACCGACCCGGCTGGAGGCGCCGATCACGGTCATCGAGGCCTTGCGTCGGCTGGACCGGGAAGCAGCCAAACGCGCCTTGGCAGCCAAAGTCGACGGGCGCGAGGTGGATCTCTCTTTCGAGTTGAAGCCGAACGGCGCAGAACCGGTCAGAATCGAACCGATTCTGCCACAGACCGAAGAGGGTTTGGAGTTGCTGCGCCACTCGACGGCGCATCTGCTGGCTGCCGCCGTGCTCGATCTGTTTCCGGGCACCAAGCTCGGCATCGGTCCGGCCTTGCTCGACGATCCGCGCGGCGGTTTCTTCTACGACGTGATCGCGCCGCGTCCGCTCACCGAAGACGATCTGCCGTTGATCGAAAAGAGGATGCGCGAGATCGCCAAACGCAACTTCGCTTACCGACGCGAGGAGATACCGAAAGCCGAAGCGTTGCGCATCTTCGCCGAGCGTGGCGAACCTTTGAAGTGCGAGTTGATCGAAGAGAAGGGCGGCGACGTGGTGAGCGTCTATTACATCGACGGCACGCCGTTCATAGACTTCTGCATCGGCCCGCACGTACCCGATACGAGCAAACTGCGCGCCTTCAAGCTGCTTTCGATTGCCGGAGCCTACTGGAAGGGCGATCCGGCGCGACCGCAGATGCAGCGTATCTACGGCATCGCCTTCTTCACGCAAGAGGAACTCGACGAGTGGTTGCGTCGGCGTGAAGAGGCTGAGCGGCGCGATCACCGTCGCTTGGGACGCGAACTCGATCTCTTCTCGATTCAAGAAGAGTTCGGACAAGGGTTGATCTTCTGGCATCCGAAAGGCGGCATCGTGCGCAAGGAGATGGAAGACTACTTGCGCGCGGAGCTGCTGCGGCGTGGCTATAGCCTCGTCTTTACGCCGCACATCGCCAAGCGGGGCTTGTGGCAACGAAGCGGGCACGAAGAGAACTACGCGGACTCGATGTTCTCGCCTTTCGAGTTTGAAGAGGTTGAATATCGGCTGAAGCCGATGAACTGTCCGTTTCACATCGGCATATATAAGTCGCAGCAGCGCTCTTACAGAGATTTGCCTATCCGCTATGCCGAATTCGGCACCGTCTATCGCGCGGAGCTTTCGGGCGTGTTGCACGGCTTGCTGCGCGTGCGCGGTTTCACGCAAGACGACGCGCACATCTTCTGCACGCCGGACGCGGTGCGCGACGAGATAATCGGGTGTGTGGATTTCGCTTTCGATCTGTTTCGCACCTTCGGCTTCGACAAATTCAAGGTCGAACTCTCCGTGCGCGGCGACGATGCGAGCAAACACTACTTGGGTTCGGCCGAGGAGTGGGCGCGAGCCGAGCGCGCGCTGGTTGAGGCGCTGGACCAACGGGCGATTCCGTTCGAGCGTATGGAGGGGGAGGCGGCCTTTTACGGGCCGAAGATCGACATCAAGGTGGAGGACGCCATCGGTCGGTCGTGGCAGCTTTCCACCGTGCAGTTCGATTTCAATTTGCCAGAGCGGTTCGAACTCGAGTATATCGGCGAAGACAATCGCCCGCACCGGCCCGTGATGATCCATCGCGCGCTGTTCGGTTCGATCGAAAGGTTCTTCGGCGTGCTCATTGAACACTATGCCGGTGCTTTCCCGCTTTGGCTGGCGCCGGTGCAAGCGATGGTTCTGCCGATCACCGACCGCGTCAACGACTACGCCGAGCGAGTGGCGCGCGAGTTGAGGGATGCTGGATTGCGCGTCGAGGCGAACACGCGCAGCGAGAAGATCGGCGCCAAGATCAGGCAAGCGCAATTGCAGAAGGTGCCGTTCATGCTCGTCGTCGGCGATCGCGAGGCCAGCGATGGAACCGTGGCGGTTCGCGAGCGCGCGCGCGGCGACATCGGCGCGATGACGCTTCGGGAGTTCAAAGAACGCGCGCTTCAGCTCGTGCGGACGCGCGCAGTGGATAACGAGATAGCAGGGCAGTGACGCCTTGCAAGTGGTTGACCGGGCGCTCGATGCCCACAACAAGGAGGTGACGCTATAAGCAACGGTTACCGA
>CAKZOF010000094.1 GCA_937135995.1 uncultured Pyrinomonas sp. | reverse complement strand
CGGCGTCGATCCGAGCGTCTACGAGCAGATGATTGATGGCCTCAAGCGCGATCGCGCGCACTTTTTCGCCGACTTCTTCCCGAGCTTTTACGGCGTCGGATTGCTCTCTCATTCGGTCAGTCAAGAGGTGATCGATTGGTCGCGGAGCGTGGCGATGCAGGCGAGCTTGCGCGCGACGCTGCAGTGTGTGGAAGCTTTCGCTAAGACGGACTTTCGGGCGGAACTCGCGGCCTTCACCGTGCCGACCTTGATCGTGCACGGAACGGGTGACCAGACCGTGCCGATCGATGCCACGGCACGCGCCGCCGCGCGTCTCATCCCGCAGGCCAGACTCATCGAGTACGACGGCGCGCCGCACGGACTCCTTGCCACCCACAAAGAGAAGATAACCAGTGACCTGCTCGATTTCTTGCGGGCTATCTGAATCTGAAGCAAAGACCAGGAGAGACGGAAGATGCGGTTCCAAGTGGGCGACGCGGCTACGGTGCAGCGAACCATCACCGAGCGTGACATCGAACTTTTCGCCGAAGTGACGGGCGATCGCAATCCGGTTCATTTGGATGATCGTTTTGCGCGCCGGACGCGGTTCGGACGGCGCATCGCGCACGGCATGCTCGGCGCGTCGCTCATCTCCGCCGTGTTGGCCAACGAGCTTCCCGGACCCGGGACCATCTACCTCAGCCAGACGCTCCAGTTTACCGCCCCGATCTACCTGAACGATACTGTCACGGTGCATGTAACGGTGACGAAGATACGTGAAGATAAGCCCATCGTGACGCTCGAAACCCTTTGCATCAATCAACATGGAGAGATAGTTATTCGGGGCGAAGCGGTCGTCCTCATCGAAGAGGTCAACTAGCCTACAACCGCAAGCCAGGGGGACAAGTCCCTCGCCCGGTGCCACTTCAGGGCCGGTTGAGCCTGAAGGCGGAGGTGCCCGGCAGGCGCGGATGTCTGGTGGCTGTGCCTGCAGGTTGCTCGCGTTTGGTGCATTCCGCTCTCGTCACGGACGCTTGCGCAAGCTCTGCGCCCATGCGCGCACTTCTCGTTGCCACTCGGTTCGCTTCATCGTGCGCGCCAGTCGCACCATCTCGTTCAACTTCTCTGCTGCAACGCCCGGTAGAATGTCGCTGTGTTCGATCTCAACGTAGGTTCCATTCTCCAACCGATGAATCGTCACCCGTTCGCCGTCGTAACGCCACACTTCCGGCACTCCGACTGCGGTCAACACTTCGAGTTTGTTCAGCGATGGATGGGCAAGGTCGATTTCGATCACCAGATCGGGCGGGGGATCCGTCGCTAGATCGATCTCTCTTTGACGACGAATACGTTCGGCGTCGGCAACGTAGAAGGAAGCGTCCGGCTCGAAGCCGCGTTCCAAATCCCGTCGCCGATAGGTGGTCGAGCCGGCACCGACGATGTCCATCTCCATCTCGCCGGCCAAAAGATCGACCAGCAGAGCGAGGATGTGCTTCAGGAACTCGTGCTCGAAGGACAAAACCATGATCTCGAGTCGCCCTCGATCATAGGTGAAGCGCATGCCGCTATCGCCTTGATGCTCGCGCAACAGGCGTTCATAGGTTTCCCAGCTGACATGCCGTAGGATGACCTTCTGCTCGCACAGCGGTGGACTCGACGCAGTCGCCATCGCTCTCCTCCTCGTGACGGCTCAACGCCCAACATTCTACCTCGAAAAGCCGAGGAACAGAATTTGAAAATCCCGGCTGGACTGTGAACCAGCGGGATGCTTTTCAATCGCCCTCTCGCAATTCTAGGACGACCTCGAACGCGGCGCTGCCGGCCACCCATTGGCGCTCGAAACATCGGCGAACTCGCAATTCTAAGATGACCTTGAACGCGGCGCTGCGTCGCAAGCGAGACTCATCGGCGTTACTCCCCGTAGATCTGTTTCAAACGGTCAGCGAAGTGACGCGCGATCGTCTCGCGGCGAAGCTTCAGCGTCGGCGTCAGCTCATCACGCTCGATCTCGAAATCGCGGTCGAGAATGAGAAACCTCTTTATCTGCTCCGTTGAGGAGACGCGCGCGTTGACTTGTTCGACCGCGCGCCGGACCATCGCTTCGATTTCGGGTCGCGTGATCAGCTCAGCGAACTCCTTGAACGCGATCCCCGAAGAACGCGCCCGCCGCTCCGCTTCGGCGCGGTTGAGCGTCAGGAGCGCGACCAAGTAACTTCGCCCTTCGCCGTAGACGAAAGCTTGACTGATAAGCGGTTCCGATTTCAATAGGTTCTCGATGAACGATGGCGCGATCTTCTTCCCCGTGGAGGTGACGATCAACTCCTTCTTGCGCCCCGTGATGCGCAGGAAACCATCAGCGTCGAGTTCGCCCAAGTCTCCTGTCAACAACCACCCGTCGCGCACGACCTCGGCGGTTCGTTCCGGCTCTTTGTAGTAGCCGCTGAACATCATCTCGCTGCGAACCATGATCTCGCCATCTTCGGCGATGCGCACTTCACATCCGGGCATCGGTGGACCGACCGCGTCGAACTTATAGTGGTCCGGTCGGTTGAAAGCGACGCAGACGTTCTCCGTCAACCCGTACGCTTGCAGGATGGTGATGCCGCAGGCGTCGAAGAACTCGCCGATCTCCACAGGCAGCGGCGCGCCGCCCGATGTCGCCAAGCGCAGCCTGCCGCCGAAGTAGTCGTGGACGCGGGCGAGAACGGGCCGGGCTCGCCGTTCGTATTCGCGCTGTAGTTCGATTGGGATCTGTTGCCGCGCGCGCCGCAAGCTCGCCACCTGATGGCCCAGCTTCAACGCTTCGTGAAAAGCTGCGCGCTCGCGCTCTGTGTCGCGCGCAAGGTCCGATTGAATGCGCGCGTAGATCTTCTCGAAAAACCGCGGGAGACTGGCGAAGACCGTCGGGCGCACCTCGGTCATGTACTCATCGAGCTTGGATACATCGGTGACGAAGTGGGCCGCCGTTCCAGCGTAGAGCCGGTTGTAAAGCCCCGAGATCCGTTCGGCGACGTGGCAGTAGGGAAGATAGGAGAAGGTCACGTCCCAATCGTAAATGGGGATGGTGGCGCGCAGCGATTCGACGCTGTTGATGATGTAGCGGTGGCTCAGACAAGCGCCCTTCGGCAGTCCGGTCGTCCCCGACGTGTAGACGATGATCGCCGTCTCGTCAGCGTGCGCTTCGCTGGCCCGCCGCCGCTGTTCAGCTTCGACGCGCGCTCTGGCGGCTTCGCCCTGTTGCAAGAATTCGCGGTAGGCCACGAGGGCGAACCGCCGAGCGGCCTCTTCATCAACGGCGACGATGCCTTTGAGTTTGGGCAGTTCATGGCGAACGCGCATGATCTTCTCGGCCTGCGCCACGGTGTCGACGACGACGAACTCCGCATCCGAATGATCGATGATGTAGCGGCATTGTTCGGCGGAACTGGTCGGGTAGATGCCGACCGACACGCCGCCAGCGATGATCGTCCCGACGTCGCTCGTGGGCCACACGGGCGCGTTGCCCGCGAGGATGCAAACGGCCGCGCCCGGCGTTAGACCTTCAGCGAGCAATGCCCAGGCGAAACGGTGCGCGTCGCGCTCCCATTCGGCCCAACCGATGCTGGTCCAGCCGGTCGGTCCGCGCTCCCAAAAGGCCGGGCGATCTCGCATCTGCGCGACGCGCTCGCGGAAGAGCGCGTAAACGTTCTTGTACCTCATCGCTCAACCCCGCTCGACGACCGGACGAAAGGGGCTGTTCAAAAACGTCCGCGCTTCATCGCGCAGCTTCAGGAAAGACCGATCGCGCGTCGTGATCGTTCCCGAAAGGCTAGCCGTCAAACGCTAGCTTCAGCCCATCAACTCGTTCGTCGCCACGTTCGTTGTCGTTATCTAAGGACCCACCAGTCCGTCGTTGCGCTCCGTCTTTCGAATGCCAAATCGATGCACAGCGTTGCACTCCCACCAGTCCGTTGCTTCGTCTTTACCACCTGTAAGCGACGCAGGCCATGTTCAACCCGCCGCCCGAAGCGCACATCACGATGACGTCGCCTCGTTGGACCTTGCCGGCGCGCACGGCATCGTCGAGCGCCATCGGGATGCAGGCCGATCCCGTGTAGCCCCACTTCTCCATCACGGTGTGCGCTCTCTCTCGTGGCAC
>CAKZOF010000093.1 GCA_937135995.1 uncultured Pyrinomonas sp. | reverse complement strand
AGCGGAAGAAGTACCACGACGAATCGACGAACGTGTCCATCGTGTCGGTTTCGCGCCGCGCCGGTCCACCGCACTTCGGACAATCGACTCTGACGAATTCCGCGACGCCCGCAAGCGGCGATTCGCCTACGCCGGTGAACTCCGCCCGCTCGGGCAAGATCACGGGCAGATCCTCTTCCGGCACGGGCACGATGCCGCACCGCTCGCAGTAGATGATGGGGATCGGCGCGCCCCAGAAACGCTGGCGCGAGATGCCCCAATCGCGCAGGCGATAGGTGACAGCCGGCTCGCCGAAACCATGCGCTCGAGCATACTCGGCCATCTCGCGCATGGCGTCGGTGGAGAGTTTACCGCTCCACTCGCCGGAGTTGACGAGCACGCCGTAATCGGTGAACGCCTGCTTCATCTCGGTCGACTGGTCCACGCCCAAGCGCGGCTCGAATCCGCTCGGCTCTTGCTCGTGCGTGATGGGCGCGATGACTTGTCGAATGGGGAGCGAATATTTTTGCGCGAACTCGAAGTCGCGCTCGTCGTGCGCCGGAACGCACATCACCGCTCCCGTGCCGTATTCCATCAAAACGTAGTTCGCTACCCAAATGGGCACTTGCTCGCCGTTGAACGGATTGATGGCGAACAGTCCCGTGTGCACGCCCTCTTTCTCCTCTTCCGTTCCGGGAGCGGCAGGACGCCGACGCGCTTCGCGCACGCGTGCGATGAACCGCTCCACATCGGACTTGAGCGAAGAGCCTTCGAGCAAGCGTTCGAGCAACGGATGTTCGGCGGACAACACCACCGCCGTCGCCCCGTAGATCGTGTCGATGCGCGTCGTGAAGACGCGGATCTTCTCGTCGCGCCCCTGGACGGCGAAATCGACATAAGCGCCTTCGCTCCGCCCGATCCAGTTGCGCTGCATCGTAAGGACGCGCTCGGGCCAGCCGTCTTCGATCTCGCGCATGTCGTCGAGTAGTTGTTCGGCGTAGTCCGTGATGCGAATGAACCACTGTTCGAGGTCGCGCCGTTCGACCGGCGTGCCGCACCGCCAGCAGACGCCGCCCGATGATTGCTCGTTCGACAGCACGGTCTCCTCTTTCGGGCACCAATTGACCGGCGCCAGCTTGCGATAGACTAACCCGCGCTCGAACATCTTCAGGAAGAACCACTGATCCCACTTGTAGTATTCGGGCGTGTGGGCGGCGATTTCGCGCCGCCAGTCGTAGCTGATGCCGAGCCGTCGAAGCTGCCCGCGCATGTGCGCGATGTTCTGCTCGGTCCAATCGCGCGGTTGGATGCCGCGCTTGATCGCCGCCTGTTCGGCGGGCTGGCCGAAACTGTCCCACCCGATCGGATGGAGCACGTTGAATCCCTGAAGCCGTTTGTACCACGCGAGCGCGTCGCCGATCGAGTAGTTGCGCACGTGCCCCATGTGCAGAAAGCCCGACGGGTAGGGCAGCATCTCCAAGCAGTAGAAGTGCGGGCGCGCCGGATCGACCTCCGTTTCGAAAGCGCCCGACTCGGCCCAACGCTGTTGCCACTTCTCTTCGATCTTTTCGGGGAAGTATTTCTCGTCCATCTTAACGTTTCATCGTCGAATATCTTTTCAAGTTGACTTTGCTCGCCTCGCTCATGTTACGTCAAGCAGAGCGCGCCTTGCCATCGCAGATAAAAGATCGCAACGCGCCCAGGTTACGCGCGTCGTCTTCCGGTCCGTCCTGCGGCGTTTCGATCAAGAAGGCGGCGTTTCGGAACTTCCGCTCGCAGGCGATGCGGCGCATCGCCTCGGCGCCGATCTGCGCGGTGAAGGCGTCCTCGCCGTACTCGTCCTGCGCGTCGAGCAGCTCGTCCTCGGTGAGGAGCTGGAACTTCTCGAGGGGGGTCAGGCCCGGCTCGATTACCACATAGCTCTCGAAATAGAGGATGCGCTCGAGCTGCTTGAGCTGCATGTCGAGCAGCAGGCCGATGCGGCTCGGCAGCGACTTCAGGAACCAGATATGCGCAACCGGTGCCGCCAGCTCGATGTGGCCCATGCGCTCGCGGCGCACGCGCGACAGCGTGACCTCGACCGAGCACTTCTCGCAGATGATGCCCTTGTACTTCATGCGCTTGTACTTGCCGCACAAGCACTCGTAGTCCTTGATCGGGCCGAAGATGCGGGCGCAGAACAGGCCGTCGCGCTCGGGCTTGAAG
>CAKZOF010000092.1 GCA_937135995.1 uncultured Pyrinomonas sp. | reverse complement strand
TGTACTTTGTCGATGCCGGAAGCCTCCGAAACGTCGGTGAAGGTGCCGTCGCCGTTGTTGCGATATAACAGGTTCGTGTCGGTCGGCAGCCCCTTCGGACCGCAATTGACTGGAATCCCCTTCCACAAACAGTTGGGTCCCTTGCCCGGTTCGGGCGCCGTGGCGAGATCGAACTTCAAGTAGTTGGCGACGAATAGATCCAAGTCACCATCGCGATCGTAGTCGATGAAAGCGCACCCCGATCCCCAACGCACGCCGCGCGTCGCCAACCCTGCACGCGCGGTGACGTCCGTAAAGGTTCCGTTGCCATTGTTCCGGTAGAGCGCATTCTGTCCCCAGTAAGTTAAAAACAGATCCTCGTGCCCATCGTTGTCGTAATCGCCGATGCAGACTGAAGAGGCCCATCCAGAGCGCGCCAGGCCAGAGCGTTGCGTGACGTCGGTGAAAGTCCCGTCGCCATTGTTGCGATAGAGCTTCGTCGTCGGCTCCTTGCCGGCGAAACCTTCGAGTCGCGTACCGTTGAGAAGCAGTACGTCCAACCAACCGTCTTCGTCGTAATCGAAGAAAGCGACGCCGCAACCGTTGGTCTCGATGATGTACCTCTTGCGCTCGATGCCACCGTAGATGATCGGCTCGGTCAAACCAACCTGCGGGGCGACATCGACAAAGCGCGCGGCGAACTCGCGACGCCGCGGGGGCTCATCGCCTCCGACGGCGAAGACCGCTGGCGACAACGCGAACACGTGCGCGCCGGCGACGAGCAACGCGAGCGCACGCTGCACCGCCGACACTCCGCGCATGCCGAACCTTGCTGCCAGACGGACTCGTCCGAAGCTCATCCCTTCACCCGCATTAGGCCAACCCCGTTCAATTTCCGCCTGCAAGCCGCAGCTTTTCGGCGATCTCGAACTCCCTTTTCGCCTCTTCGTGCCGATTCGCCTGTCGCAAGACCTGCGCGAGCAGATGGTGGCCCGAATAGTTGTTCGGATCCATTCGCAACGCGCGCCGCAAGATGCTTTCCGCGTTCGCCAAATCGCCCTTCTTCAAATAGACCTTGCCGAGAACGATGTATGGACCGCTGAAGAATGGGTTGAGCCAGATCGACTGCTGCAACGGCGCAACGGCCTCGTCCCAACGCAATTGGCGCGTGTAAGCTTCGCCGAGCCGGTAGTAAGCCATGGCGAAAGCGGGATTGATGACGAGCTCTTTTTTCAAGAGTTCGATCCCCTGATCAACATTAGCTTTGTAAATAGCCAGTTCGCCGAGCAGGAAATTGGCTTGCGGCAGACGCGGATCGAGTTCCAACGCGCGGCGCAGTTCGCCTTCCGCCAACTCTTCGAGTTGCTGTCTGATCATCATCTGCGCAGTGATCAAGTGAGCGGCAGCCGAGCCCGGCTCCAGTTTGAACATGCGCGCGAAAACGGCGCGCGCTTTCGCCGTTTCGTGTGATTGGATGTAGCAGCTTCCGAGCGCATAAGCGATCTCGACGTTCTCCGGCATCAACGCCGCCGCTTCTTCAAGTCGCGGGATCGCCTCTTTGATGTGTCCTTGGAAGTAGTGCGACAGACCCAAGAGTTGCACCGCTTGCCGATACTGCTTGCCGCCGCGCGGCGCGCCGGAGAGCGACCGGGAGAAATGCGCGGCGGCCGATGAGTAGTCACCTTTACCGTAGTAAGCGAGCGCGAGGAGATGGTTGAGCTGCGCGTCCTCGTTCTTCGCCACGGGCGTCAACAGCGCGATCACCGCATCCGCCTGCCCTTGACCGAGCAAAGCTTGCGCGCGCGCGATCAATTGCTCGTGATCCGTTGCTGTCTGTGCCCAAAGATTCGGCGCCAAAACGCAGATGCAAACGATGCGACAAACAAGGCGACGCATGATTCTGCCTCCGACGTTCGACCGGCTTCGCCCTTGGCGGCGATTCCTCGGTGTGAGATCAGAGCATAATCCTTCGTATGCGGAAAGACAAAGCCGTCCGTTGCCGCTGAAGAACAAGCTTTGCGACCCCGGTCGACCGGCCGCTTCGACGTGACGAAGTGTTCCGAGGAGACTCGGACGCGAAATGGGAGCGCCGAACACAGCACGCTTAGCGCGCGCCCCACCGCCGATCTATGGAGACGAACGCCGATCACAGCGTCTGGCAGCGTGTACCACACGCGTGAGACAAGATGCGCGCATCGCCAATCACCTCGTCGCGCATCGAACGACGACTCCGAAAGAAGAGGCGCGCCCCCTGCACTGAGACAAGGAGCGCGCTTCTCAAAACGCCTTCGGCTCGAACGTTCAGCGCACGTTGATCGTCGCGCTGTTGCTCCGCTGTCCGCCGGCGATCAACGTCAGTTCCACCGTTCCCGCCCCGCGAAGCTCCGGAATGAGCCGGATGATGACCTGACCGAAGAGCGAAGGTCGCAGCGTCGCGCCCGCAAATTCGACCGGCAGTTGAAAGACGCGCCCGTCTTGCGTTCGCGCTTCGACGCTGACCGACTCGGCCAAGTTGGCGAGCGTTTGATCACCTAGCTTCACGTCGTTTTTCGGGTCGGAGTTGGCAACCTGACTCAACCCAGTCGCGAAGAGCGTGATTCGCGTTGCGTGACGGCCGAAGAGCAAGCTGTCCCGTTCGACGTCGAACGCGCTCGCGGGAGCACTATCGACTTCGTCCAGCGCGACGACTTCGCCCGTCCCTCGATCGCCCTTGGCAAAGAGGCCCGGAGCGATGCCGGCGACCGTCACCGTACCGTAAGCGACGACCCCATCATTGGACGTAACGATGACGTCCACCGTGCCCGCAGCTGCTCCGAGATCCGGTACAATGAAGACCAAACGAGCAGGTGAAGCGTAGATGAGCGGCGAGGCGCGACCACCGACGACGACGCTCAAACCGCCGAGTTCAAACGGCAACTGACCCTCGAGGAGCTGTTGGCTGGTCACCATTTCAGTCTTTGCACCGAG
>CAKZOF010000091.1 GCA_937135995.1 uncultured Pyrinomonas sp. | reverse complement strand
GGTCGGGCGTCCTTTGGTGATGGTGCCGGTCTTGTCGAGCACGACGACTTGCAGCCGATGGGCCGTCTCCAACGCTTCGCCGCCCTTGATTAGAATGCCGAGTTCGGCTCCGCGTCCCGTGCCGACCATGATCGCCGTCGGCGTCGCTAGTCCCAGCGCGCACGGGCACGCAATGATCAGCACCGAGACGAAATTGACGAGCGCCATATTCAAACGCACATCCGTCGGCGCAGCCACGTACCAAACCACAAAGGTCGCAATCGCCACGCAGATGACGATGGGCGTGAAAATACCGCTCACCACATCGGCAAGCCGCGCGACGGGAGCTTTCGCGCCCTGCGCTTCTTGGACCAGTTTGACGATCTGCTGCAGGACGGTATCCTTGCCGACCTTCGTCGCCCGAAACTTGAAACTTCCGGTCCGATTGATGGTCGCTCCGAAGACCTCATCGCCCGGACCCTTTTCGACCGGCAAGCTCTCGCCCGTCAACATCGATTCATCGACGGCGCTCGATCCTTCGATGATGACGCCATCGACCGGAATCTTCTCGCCAGGTCTCACCACGACTAAATCGCCCGGCACGACCTCTTCGACCTGTACCTCCAACTCGCGGCCATCGCGGATGACGCGCGCCGTGCGCGGTTGCAACCCGATGAGACGACGGATCGCGTCGCTCGTTCGTCCCTTCGCGCGCGCTTCCAACATCCGCCCGAGCAGAATGAGCGCGATGATGACGCTCGTGGCCTCGAAATAGACCGGCACACCGTGCCCCGTGGCCGCTGGAGCGAAGAAGCGCGGGAAGATGGTCGCCGCCACTGAATAGACGTAAGCCGTGCCGGTGCCTACTGCGATCAGCGTGTTCATGTCGGCGGCACGATGGCGAAACGCGGCCCACGCTCCCCTGTAGAACTGCGCGCCGCAGTAGAAGACGACCGGCGTCGTCAAGACGAGTTGCAACCAGTCGCTGCCGGGAAAATCGAATCGCCCGTGCGACATGGCGATGAAAAGGACCGGAAGAGAAAGGACCGCCGCGACGATGAATTTTCGCCGCAAGCTTCGATACTCCGCCGCGTGCGCGTCGTCTTCTTCGACGAGACCGTGCGGCCCCTCGCCGCTCGTTTCGCGCACTTGGTAGCCGAACTCCTCGATGGCACGGCGGATCGCCTGCGCGTCTGTGACGCCCGGCAGGTACTCGACGCGAACCTCCATATTCACCAAGTTGAAGCTCGCCTCGACAACGCCGCGCAAGCGCTTCAGATGGCTTTCGAGCGGCTGGCTC
Source organism: uncultured Pyrinomonas sp. (assembly GCA_937135995.1). Taxonomy (GTDB): domain Bacteria; phylum Acidobacteriota; class Blastocatellia; order Pyrinomonadales; family Pyrinomonadaceae; genus Pyrinomonas. Next base: position 3,955 of record CAKZOF010000091.1, on the reverse strand, counting down.
GAACCCGACGGACGCGCCGAATCATCCACGATGAAACTGACATGAGACCTACCACCGACGTCGTAGCCGACATCTTTGACCGCGGCGATCAACCGTCGCGCATCGCACGCGCGCGGATCATATTCGACCGTGGCGCGCGAAGTGGCGAAGTTGACGTTGGCCTGTTTAACGCCCGCAACTTTGCGCAACTGTCGTTCGATGCGCCGCGCGCACGCCGCGCACGTCATGCCGGTGATCGGAAGATCAACGCGCTCGGTTCCGGCCTCACGGCCATCTTCGATCTCGGTCTGATCCACGGAAGCTTTCACGACTCGCTCCCGTTCTCGCCAGTCAACGCGGCGCGACCAAAGGCTTGCGGTCGCGTCCCGTGCTTTTGCCGTCTCCTCATTTTCATCCGATGCGCGATCAATCTCCAACGGGTTGCGGCGTCTCGACCGGCGCCGTCTTCTCTTCCCGAAGTTCCGGTTCCCTGAGCTGGCGCTCCCTGATGACGCGCTCGGCAATAGGCCGCCCGAACTTGTAGAAGACCGCAGGCGTCACCAACTGGTCCAGCAACGTCGACGTCAGAATGCCACCGAAAACGACCACCGCCAGCGGATGCAAGATCTCTTTGCCGGGCGCGTCCGCCGCCAAGATGAACGGGATCAACGAAAGCCCAGCGGTCAACGCCGTCATCATCACCGGCACGAGCCGTTCGAGCGAGCCGCGAATGATCATTCGTTCGGTGAAGTCTTCGCCCTCTTCACGCATCAGGTGAATGTAGTGCGAGATCATCATGATGCCGTTGCGCGATGTGATCCCGATAAGCGAGATAAATCCGACCAGCGTCGCCACGGAGAAGACGCCGCCAGTGAGCAACATGGCGAAGATCGCGCCGATCAAGGCGAGCGGGATGTTGATCATCACCTGCAAAGCCGAACGCCAGTCGCCGAGCGCTTTGATCAAAAGGAAGAAGATAGCGACGACCGAAAAGAGGCTGAGCAGCGTGAGCTTGCGAGTCGCTTCTCGCTGCGCCTCGAACTGTCCGCCGTACTCGATGAAATAACCGGGCGGAAGCTGCACCTGTCGCTGCACGCGCTCTTGAATGTCGCGCACGACCGAACCGAGATCGCGTCCGGCGACGTTCGCTGAGACGACGATCCGGCGCTGCGCGTTCTCGCGCAGGATCTGATTCGGCCCCGGAAGGTTTTCGATGCGCGCAACAGCCGAAACCGGGATCTGCGTCCCTTGCGGCGTATCCACAGTCACGCTGCGAAGCGCATCGAGCGAAGCGCGCGCTTCGTCGTCGAAACGTATGACGAGATCGTAACGCCGTTGCGCATCGACGATCTCCGAGACCTTTTTTCCGTTGAGCGCCATCTCCAAAGTTTCGGCGATCTCACCCGGTGGCAGTCCGTAGCGGGCCGCTGCCTCGCGGTCGATCGCGAAACGCACCTGCGGGATGAGCACCTGCTTTTCGATCTGCACGTCGGTCGCCCCTTCGACCGTGCCGACGACGTTGGCGATCTCTTCGGCTTTGTCGCGCAAAGTCGCCAGATCATCGCCGAAGAGCTTGATGGCGATCTGCGCGCGCACACCCGATTGCAGGTGATCCAATCGGTGCGAGATCGGCTGCCCGACGTTGACCGTTACGCCCGGAATGGTCGCAAGCCTCTGCCGAATATCTCGCAGTATCTCATCGCGCGGGCGCTCGCTGCGCCGAAGGTCAACATCTATCTCCGCGGAGTGCACGCCTTCGGCGTGCTCGTCCATCTCGGCGCGACCGGTGCGCCGTCCGACGGCAACCACCTCAGGCACCTCCATGATCAACCTCTCGGCGATGCGACCGATGCGATCGCTCTCTTCGAGGCTGATTCCCGGTTCGGCCAAGACGCTGACCGTCACTGTGCCTTCGTTGAACTCCGGCAGAAACGAGGTGCCGACGAAAGGCAACGTCGCGAGCGCGAGCGCAAGCAACGCGCCAGCGCCAGCCATGACGACGTTCGGATGACGCAACGTGTGGCGAAGCAGCCGTTCGTCCCAACGCTTCAGGAACCGGACCAGAAAGCTTTCGCGCCCATGCCGCATCACCTTCATCTGCGGCAATAAGTAAGAGGCGAGCACCGGCGTTACCGTCAAACTCACCACGAGCGAGGCGATGAGCGACGTGATGTAGGCAAGACCGAGCGGCGCAAGCAACCGCCCTTCGACGCCGGTCAAAGCGAAAAGCGGAACGAAGACCAACGCGACGATGAACGTCGCATAAACGATGCTCGAACGGATTTCAAGCGATGCTTCGTAGATGACGCGCAGCGCCGGTTTCGGATTGGGCGACGCTCTGTTTTCGCGCAGGCGGCGAAAGATATTCTCTACATCGACGATGGAATCATCCACCAACTCGCCGATGGCGACGGCCAATCCGCCAAGCGTCATCGTGTTGATCGAGACGCCGAAGGCGCGGAAGACGAGAAAGGTGACGATGAACGAGAGTGGGATTGCCGTCAGCGTGATCGCCGTCGTCCGCAAGTTGAGCAGAAAAAGAAAGAGGACGATCGTCACCAATATCGCGCCATCGCGCAGCGCCTCGATGACGTTGGTGATCGAAGCTTGGATGAAGTTCTCTTGACGAAACAGGCGCGGATTGACCTCGATGTCCGGTGGCAGCGTCGCCTGAATCTCACGGATCGCGCTGTCAACCTTTTCAGTCAACTCGATTGTGGAGGCGCCCGGTTGCTTCTGCACCGACATGATGACGGCGGGCTCGCCGTTGGTTCCAGCGTCGCCTCGCTTGACGCGCGGACCTTCTTTGACTTGAGCGACTTCGCCGAGCAAGACGGGCGCGCCGTTGCGATATGCAACCGCCGTCTTCTTTAAATCTTCGACCGTGTACGCGCGCGCCAGATTGCGGACGAGAAACTCTTGTGATTGCGCGTTGATGAACCCGCCCGTCGTGTTCAAGTTGGCGCGTTCCATCGCGCGCGCGATGTCTTCGATCGTCAACCCGAACTGCGTGAGCTTTGCGGGCGAGACGAGCACCTGATACTGCTTGACTTCGCCGCCGATGTTGATCACTTGTGCGATGCCGGGAATCGCCATCAATCGCGGTCGTATGGTCCAGTCGGCGAGCGAGCGCAACTCCATCGGACCGGTCGAGCCGTCACGCGAACGCACAGAGATCAGCATGATCTCGCCCATGATCGAGGCGATCGGCCCCATCATGGGCGTCACGCCCGCAGGCAATTGCTCGCGCGCGAGTTGAAGTTTCTCGCTCACCAACTGGCGGTTGCGGTAGAGGTCTGTCCCCCAATCGAACTCGACGGTGATCACCGACAGCCCGATGCCGCTTTGCGAACGGACGCGCGTCACGCCGGGCGCGCCGTTGAGCACCGTCTCGATCGGCACGGTGACGAGCGTCTCGACCTCTTCGGGCGCCAGCCCTGGCGCTTCGGTCAGGATCGTCACCGTCGGCTTGTTCAAATCGGGGAAGACATCGACCGGCAACTGAAGCGCGATGTAAGTCCCCCACGCCAGCGTCAAAGCCGCAATGGCGACGACCAATAAGCGGTTCTGCAACGACCACTTGATGACAACATCGAGCATCGAGCTCACCTCGCGCAACGAGCGGAGAGAGATCCGTCCGAACCTCTCTCCCGGTCAAGCGTCACTTCCCCCACTCGGTGCGCCACTTGCGCATCTGCGCGATTTCGGCCTGCTGTGCGGCGATGATCTGCTCGGCCAGTTTCTTCAACTCGGCGTGCTCGGCCCGCTCGAGCGCTTGCCGCGACATCACGACTGCGCCTTCGTGATGCGGGATCATCATGTCGATGAAGAGCAGATCGAAATCGCGCCCGCGCGCTTCCGCAAGCTGGCGCATATCCATCTGCATTGATTCGCGCATGCCGGGCAATTCCATGTTGATCGCCGGAGCGCGCTCTCCGTACCACTCGGTGCGCCACTTGCGCATCTGCGCGATTTC
>CAKZOF010000090.1 GCA_937135995.1 uncultured Pyrinomonas sp. | reverse complement strand
ACGGCGGCGGGTTCGCGCTCGGCGTCTTGTCGTTTCAAACGGGGCTAGCCGAAGCGGTCGGCAAGGGTTTGACTTCGCTTCTCCCGTGGACGAGCGGGCTCGGTCTTCTCATCGCCTCGACGCTGGTCGCAACCATCGTTTCGGAGACAACTTCCAACACGGCTTCGGCCAACATGGTCGTTCCCGTGGTGATCGCCATCGCGCGCGCGTCCGGCGCCGACCCGTTGGAGCCAGCGCTCGGCGCGACCTTGGGCGCCAGTTTGGGCTTCATGTTGCCCGTCTCGACGCCGTGCAACGCGATCGTCTACGGATCGGGCTACATCCCGTTGATGCGCATGGTGCGCTACGGCATTCTGCTCGACATTGCCGGCGTCGTCGTGATCGTCACGCTGGTCCGTTTGCTCACGCCGTTGATTCGTCCTTGAACCGCTGCCTCAAGCAGCGTCGAAATCGCGCTGGTTCAGCCGATCACGCTCTTGACCGCCCTCGAACTCCTCCCTTGCACGCGCCTTCGTTTCGAAGGGGATGCCTAGCATTCGCACGCGCTTTCGCTTCAACCATCGCCGCCTGCCGGCAGTTCGATCGTGAAGGCCGAACCCCGACCGAGAACCGACGCGGCCACGGTTTCGCCGCCATGCGCGCGCGCCAAGTGTTTGACGATCGCCAGTCCCAACCCGGTTCCGCCTTGCTCGCGCGAGCGCGCGCGATCAACGCGATAGAAACGCTCGAAGATCCTGTCGAGATGTTCGGGCGCGATCCCCTCGCCCGTATCTTCGACCGTGATGCAGTGGCGTCCGTCGCGCCGCTCGTATCGCACCGTGACGCGCCCGCCTTCGCGGTTGAACTTGATCGCGTTGTCGATGAGATTGGTCAACATCTGCTCCAACCGCCGCGCATCCGCTTGCACCAGCACGTCGTCAGCGACCTCGTTTCGCAATTCGATGCCGCGCTGTGTGGCCTGCTGCGCGAGCGCGGCGAACACGTCCTGCACCGCAACGTGCAGCGGGACCGGCACGACTTCGACGCGCACGTTGCCCGATTCGATCGCTGATAGCTCTAGTATGTCGTTGATCAAGTTGCGCATCCGCTCGGCGTTCTTGCGGATCACGCTGAGAAAGCGGCGGTTGTTCTGCGGGTCGTCGATAGCCCCCTCTTCGAGCGTCTCGACGAAGGTGAGGATCGAGGTCAGTGGTGTGCGCAGTTCATGCGAGACGTTGGAGAGGAATTCTTGGCGAACGCGCTCGAGCCGTTCGAGGCGCGTGATGTCGAAGAAGACGCCGAGCGCGCCACCGCGTGGTTCTGGTCTTTGCAACGGCGCGACGCGCAGATCGAAGACACGCCGCTCGCTGCCGTAGGTCTCGACCTTCACTTCGGCACGCTCGCTTCTCTCCAGCGCCGACTGAAAGGCGGCGTGAATCGCCGGATTGCGCGTCAGTTCGCTCAACCGTTTTCCAGTCAGCCCGTGGCGCCCCGCAGCGAAAAGATCGAGCGCCGCGCGATTGGCGGCGATGATGCGCGTGTCGCCGTCGACGACGATGACGCCTTCGCGCATGCTCTGCATGGTAGCATCCAGCAGCGCGCTCGCCATCGCGTCCGCCGCCTCACTTCTTTCTTCCGCTGGCGCAGGAACGGTTTGTCGGGCCAGCGACGCGCTGCGCCCAGCGAGTAGTCCGAGCAGTAGACAGGCGAGCGCGATCAGCAGGTGGAGTGGATGCGCCCACAACGAGGCGACGGCAAGCGCGACGGCGACCGCAACGAGCATCAGAACGCGCGTGGGCATCATCTCCTCCGTCGGCGACTTCGAAGGTCTTTTGCTCGAAGTGAAGAGAGCGAGCGAACTCAGGCTTTCTTTCGCGGCGCGCCCGGATCGTCTTCGTCCGGCTCTCGGCCGGCTGCATCCGAGCAACCGATGAAGCGGTAGCCGACGCCGACTACCGTCTCGATGCACTCACCGCATGGACCGAGTTTCTGGCGTAAACGGCGAATGTGGACATCGAGCGTGCGCGTATCGCCATAGTACTCGTACCCCCAAACCTCGTCGAGCAACCGCTGACGGGTCGCCACGCGCCCGGAACTACGCGCCAACGTTGCCAGCAAGCTGAACTCTTTGCGCGTCAGCTTCACGGGCTGGCCGTCGCAGGTAACGCGCATGTCGTCGAAGTTGATCGACAAGCGCCCGTCCTCGTACTGCGTCGCGCTCAGCTCGTCGGTGCGCCGCAGCACAGCCCGCACGCGCGCCACGAGTTCGCGCACCGAAAAAGGTTTGGTGATGTAATCGTCCGCGCCGAGGTCGAGACCGGCGACGCGATCTGTCTCCGACGAGCGCGCCGTCAGCATGATGATCGGCGTGCGCCGGGTCGCTGGCTCGCGCCGCAAGCGACGGCACAGCTCCATGCCGCTCATCCCAGGAAGCATGAGATCGAGAATGATGAGCGCCGGCGGTCGCGTCGGATCAAGCGCCGCCGCTAGGCCTTGCTCTCCGCTCAGCGCGACGCGCGCCTCCAAACCTTCGCGTTCGAGGTTGTAGCGCAGCCCTTCGGCGATGTCCGCATCGTCTTCGATGATGAGAATCGGTCGCATAACTTCGCGTGATTGGTGGGTGACGATGACCAAAGGCTGCTCTTCGCTCGTCGTCACCCGTCGCTAGCTGCGGTCTCGGTCGCTTCAAGACGCGCAGCGCGTTGGCCGCTGCGTCGGGCTTTTCCGGCACAGAATGAACGTCAGTTGCTGTGTTTGATCACGGCCGCCTCGGCCATGTAAACGGTCAACTCGCAGATGTCCGTGACGTAATCGGCGATCCGTTCCAGATGTTTGGCAACGAAGAGCAGGCGCGCCGCGCGTCCGGTGGTCGTCGGGTCGCGCGCCATCAGGTCGATCAGATCATGAAAGACGCGATTGTAGAGTTCGTCCACTTCGTCGTCGCGCCTGATCACGGCGCGCGCCGCCGCCGCATCGCCGGAAGTGAACGCATCCAAGGCCGCACGCAACATCTGCGACACGAGATCGGCCATGCGTGGCAAATCCACGTAAGGTTTCAATTGCGGCTCGTCGTTGAGATCGATGGCGACGCGCGCGATGTTGCAAGCGTGGTCGGCGATGCGCTCCAAGATCGGCGTGATCTTCGCCACCGAGATGACAAAGCGCAGATCGCGCGCTGCCGGTTGCTTGAGCGCGAGGATGTCGATGCACAGGCGGTCGATCTCCAGTTCGAGCCGGTCTATTTCGTCGTCGTTTTTGAGCACTTCGCGCGCCGCATCCGAATCGCGCTCGACGAGCGCATACATGGCTCGTTGCAAAGCCGTCTCGGTCTCTCCACCGAGCAGCAAGACGCGGTCTCGCAGAGCATCGAGCGCGCGATCGAGCGAACGGTGAATCTCCATGATCGACCTCCTTGTCAGTTTTAACCAAACCGGCCCGTGATGTAGTCTTCCGTCAGCTTCTGGTCCGGGTTGGTGAACATCTTTTCTGTCGTGTTGACTTCGATCAGCTTCCCCATCCAGAAGAAGGCCGTGAAGTCCGAAACACGCGCCGCCTGTTGCATGTTGTGTGTGACGATGACGATGGTGTAGTTCTTCTTTAGTTCGACGATCAACTCTTCGATCTTCTGCGTGGCGATCGGATCGAGCGCCGACGCCGGTTCGTCCATCAACAGCACCTCCGGCTTGACGGCCAGCGCGCGCGCGATGCATAGCCGCTGCTGCTGCCCACCAGACAGGCCGAGCGCTGAAGCCTTCAGCCGATCTTTGACCTCTTCCCACAACGCGGCGTCGCGCAGCGCCTGTTCGACGCGCGCTTCGAGTTCGGCGCGATCGCGCACCAGACGGTTGATGCGCAGTCCGTAGGCGACGTTCTCGAAGATCGATTTCGGAAACGGGTTTGACTTCTGAAATACCATGCCGACCTTGCGCCGCAAGGCGACGACATCCATGCCCGGCGCGTAGATGTCGCGCCCGTCGATTAACACGCGCCCCTCGACGCGCGTGTTCGGGATGATGTCGTTCATGCGGTTCAAGGTCCGCAGAAAGGTCGACTTGCCGCAACCGGAAGGACCGATGAAGGCCATCACGACGCGCTCCGGAATGTCGAGTGAGATGTCGTGCAGCGCCTGCGTCCGGCCGTAAAAGAAGTTCAAGTTCTCGACGCGAATCTTGGGCGTGGCGGTGACCACCGGCATGAAGAGGTCCACGTCGCCGGTGCGTCGCGCGGCCCTCTCGGTTGCGGCTTTGATCGTCGGTGTTGGCGTTGACATGGCTCCCCTTCTAGTACTTTTGGCGTGTGAAGAAGCGCACGGCGACGTTGATCGCCAAGATCAAACTCATCAGCACGAGCGTCGCCGCCCACGCCTGCGCATGCCATTCATCGTAGGGCGAAATGGCGTAGTTGTAAATCTGCACGGTCAACGAGGCGATGGGTTGATCCAAATAGAGGCTGAAGAAACGGCTGCCGAAAGCCGTAAAGAGCAGCGGCGCCGTTTCGCCAGCGATGCGCGCAATCGCTAGCATCGCCCCCGTGGCGATGCCTGATGCGGCCGCCGGTACGACGATGCCGAGCGTCGCGCGCCACTGCGGCGCGCCCAGCGCGAGCGCCGCTTCGCGCAAACTGCCGGGCACGAGACGAATCATCTCTTCGGTGGTGCGCGCAACGATCGGCACCATGATCACGGCCAGCGCGACGCCGCCGGCGAAGGCCGAAAACTGCTGCATCGGCAGCACGATCACCGAGTAAACGAAGACGCCGACGACGATCGACGGCACGCCCGTTAACGTGTCGGCGACGAAGCGCACGAGGTTGCCCAAGCGGCCGCCGCCGTATTCGGCCAGATAGATGCCGGTAGCGATGCCAAAGGGGATACCCATCGCCGAAGCGAGCGCAATCAACAACAACGACCCGACGATGGCGTTGCCGATGCCACCGCCTTCGCCAACGGGCTTCGGCGTGTCGACGAGAAAGCGCCAGTTGAGCGCGCCGACGCCGCGCCAAATGATGTAGCCGAGAATCAACACCAGCACCGCGACGGCAAACAGCGCGCACAGCGCCGTCAACGTCGTCATCGCAGCGCTCAGGATCTTGCGTCTTTGATCGGTGCTCATCCCCTCTTCGCAAACTCAAGCGCGCGCCGCGCGCGTTCGTCGCGCGACGCTCCACACGAGCAATCGCGCCAGCGCGTTGATGACAAAGGTGACGAGGAACAGGATCAAACCCAGTTCGATCAACGCACTCAGGTAGAGGTCTCCGGTCGCTTCGGTGAACTCGTTGGCGATCACCGAAGCGATGGTGTAAGCCGGATCGAAGAGCGACAGGCTGATTTGCGGCCGGTTGCCGATGACCATCGTCACGGCCATCGTCTCGCCAATAGCCCGGCCCAAACCGAGGATCACCGCGCCCAAGATGCCGGGCGCGCCGTTGGCCAAGACGACGCGCGTTGTCTCCCACTTGGTCGCCCCCAGCGCGAGCGCCGCCGCCCCTGTCCCGCAGCCCAGATCGAGGACCGTCTCGCCCGGACGGGCCGGCACCGCCGCGGCCAGGAGCAGGGCATCCATTCCGGCCCGATAGCCGCGCGCGGGCTGCCACAGGCGCAGCCGTCCCCCCAGAAACGCATCATCGGTGAGCGGGCCGGGGGAGGGCTGGGGGCAGGGGTCGGGCAGGATGACGGGGCGGGCCTCAGTATCCACGGTCGATGCCGTTGTCCTCGAGGATGGCGATCGCCGCCGCCGCATCGGCCCGGCG
>CAKZOF010000089.1 GCA_937135995.1 uncultured Pyrinomonas sp. | reverse complement strand
TTCTTGTCCGGTAGAGGTGGCGTGGAAGCTTATGTCACAGCGATCAATAAGGGGGAAGAGGCTTTTCTGATCGCTTTCAACAACGGCGACGCGCGCGCCGCTGAAGAAGGCTTGCGCGCGCTCGATTATGCGCCACATCTGGACGACGCGGCCGACGGGCTGCGTAACGAACTGAAAGCGCTCTTGCTGCGCGCGCGCGCGTTGGCGCAGACCACACAGGCGGGGAATCGCTCGCCCGCCATCGGCAAACAGCGTGAAGAACTGCTGCTGGCGTTCGAATCGTGGCGCGAGCGCTTCCGGTTGTGGGTCGAACTCGACGGTCACAAGTACGGCATCCGCATCACCGCCGATAACGTGCAATCACACTGAGTCGCACCGCGGAGACAGGCGACCGGCAACGCTCGCCGCGGGCATGATGCGGCACCGTAATGAACCGCACTTTCAAACCTTGCTCCATCGAGGCCGAAGAGCGCTGGGTGAGCGTCGAGGACGCATATCTTCCGGGCGAACTATCGGTCCGTGACGCGACCGCGCGCGATGGATGCGCGGACGCGGCGCTTGGTAGAATTTCGATTTTCGTTCGTGCGCGTTGATCGCGCGAACTCACTTTGCAAAACACTTTCGCTTCAAGGAGAAGGATGATGGAGATCAGAAAAGTTGGTGTCATCGGTTGCGGTCTGATGGGTTCGGGAATCGCGCAAGTCGCGGCAACCGCCGGATTCGAGACCGTTGTGCGCGAAGTCGCCGAAGAGCCTTTGAAGAAGGGTTTCGAGGCGATCGAAAAATCTCTGGCCAAGTTCGTCGAAAAGGGGACGCTCACGGCACAGCAGAAGGACGAGACGCGCCAGCGCTTGCGCGGGACGACTTCGCTCGACGATCTGGCCGACTGCGACCTCGTGATCGAAGCGATCACCGAAAACCTCGAACTCAAGCACGAGACGTTCGGCCACCTCGACAAGATCTGCAAACCGGAGACCATCTTCGCTTCGAACACCTCGTCGCTGTCGATCACGGAGATGATGACGGTGACCTCGCTCGAACGCCAGCGGCGTTTCATCGGCCTGCACTTCTTCAATCCCGTTCCGATCATGAAGCTGGTCGAAGTGGTGCGCACCATTCTGACCGATCCCGCTGTTTACGACGAAGCCGTGCGTTTTGCCGAACGACTCGGCAAGGTTCCAGTGCGCACGAGCGATCGGACGGGCTTCATCGTCAACCGCTTGCTCGTTCCCTACATGCTTGACGCCATACGCGCGCTCGAAGAAGGCGTCGGCAGCATCGTCGACATCGACAACGCGATGAAGCTCGGCTGCGGTTATCCGATGGGACCGTTCACGCTCGGCGATTTCGTCGGACTGGACACGACCTATTACATCGCCGAGATCATGTTCAACGAATTTCGCGAAAAACGGTTCGCGCCGCCGCCGCTGCTCAAACGGATGGTCAAAGCGGGGCTTCACGGACGCAAGACGGGGCGCGGCTTTTACGACTACACGAAAGATCCGAAGAATCCAACGCCAATGAACCTGCTCTGACCGGTTGGCGCGCTGTTGAAGAGCGGTCAACGCGCGCCGCGCCGCTCTTCGACAGCGCGGCGCGCGTTGCACGGTTCTTTCGGCTGGTTGACGCTGGTTCCCCTCGATCACCATCGGCGTCGAACTTCAAAGTTCGGTGATGGCGAACAAAGTAGACGTAAGGCTCCGCGCGAGCGCCACATCGCTCGCGTCGAGACGGCGGCATCGGCACCTCGCACTTGTCATCTCCGCCGAGCTTCCCTATACTGCAAACGCTCCCGACGCTCGCGTGCGTTGAAGAAGTAAGGACGTGCACCCGACGGTTCACCAAGGCAAACTGAACGCTTCCGGGCTGCGCTTTGCTATCATCAGCAGTCGCTGGAACGAACTGTTGACGACGCGCTTGGTGGAAGGCGCGCTCGACGCGCTGGCGCGTTTGGGCGCGGAAGAGCAGGCCGTGGAGCATTTTCGCGTGCCGGGATCGTTCGAGATCCCGCTTCTGGCCCGCAAGCTGGCAGCTTCCGGGCGGTTCGATGCCATCATCTGTTTAGGCGTGATCATTCGCGGCGAAACGCCCCATTTCGATTACGTCGCTGCGTGCGCGGCCAACGGCATCGCGCAGGCGGCGATGGAAACGGGCGTGCCGGTACTCTTCGGCATCATCACGGCCAACACGGTCGAGCAAGCGATGGATCGCGCTGGCGTGAAGGCTGGCAACAAAGGGGCCGAGGCGGCCATGGCGGCCGTCGAACTGGCCAATCTCTACAAGGAGATGCGCGGTTGAAGGGCACGCAGCCCGGCGAGTCACGCTGGCGATCAGCTCAATCTTTGTCGGAGAACGGCGCGGGACGAACGACCGCGCTTTTTCGAAACGGGGTGAAAGCGTTTTGATCTTTCGTTCACCATCTTTCGTGGTCTTGACGACGGTTTTCCTATGGGCTTGAGGCGTAAGGCGCGTGAATGCGCCTTGCAGATGCTCTTTGCAGCGGACATCGCCAGAACGCGCGCCGACGAGTTGGTGCGGACCTACTGGTCCGAACTCGGCGAGCCGGAACTGGATGACGAAGCGCGCGATTTCGCGACGCGGCTTGCAATGGGCGTGCTGGCTCACCTGCCGGAACTGGACGAGCGCATCCGCCGCCGTGCCGAGCACTGGCGCATCGAACGCATGGCCGTGGTCGATCGCAACATCCTGCGTCTGGCCGTTTACGAATTCCTTTACGAACCGACGCCACGCGCCGTCGTCATCAACGAGGCGCTCGAAATCGCACGGCGCTTCTCCACTTACGAAGCCACGCAATTCATCAACGGCATTCTCGATGCCATTCGCCGCGATCTCGACTTGGAGCAACCGCGTCCCGACGAACCCGACACCGAGGACGACGAGCGTTCCGCCTCGGCCTGAAACGGAGCCTGTCTTCCGCCGACAAAGCGCCTGCTTTGCCGACCCCACAGCCAACTGCTAGCGCGAAGCAATGGATGAACTGCTGCAAATTTTCTTCGCCGAAGCCGAAGAGCTGATCGAAGCGCTCAACAAAGACATTGGCTCGCTTCGCACCGTGCGCCATCGCGGAAGCGAGCGGCGCGAAGTTCTCGCGCGCATCTTCCGCCACACGCACACGCTCAAAGGCTCTTCCGCAGCCGTCGGCTTTGCCGACATCTCGCGCCTAGCACACGAATTCGAATCGTTGCTCGATGCCGCACGCACGGGGCGCATCGAGATCGAAGACGAAGCGCTCGATTTATTCGAACAGATGACGCAAGCGCTGGCGGTTGCGCTCGACTGCGCAGCGCGACACGAACCCGTGCCCGCTGCCGACGACCTCATCGCCCGATTGCGGTCCGTTGCGACGCCGCGCCCAGAAGACCCGCTTGCCGCGTTGCCGCCTGATCTGGCGCAAACGCTCAACGAGTACGAACAGCACAGCTTGCGCGAAGCCGCGCGTGAAGGTGCCACGCTTTACGTCGTCAGTGTCGATTTCGATCTCGCCGACTTCGACGAACAGTTCCGCGCGTTGCGCGAAGCCCTCGGCGCACGCGGCGAAGTCATCGCGACGGTGCCCGGAACCGAGGCTAGCTCGCCCGAGAAGATAAACTTCCGTATCCTCTACGCGAGCGCAAGCGACCGTCAGAGCATCGAAGAGACGACGGCCAAATTCGCTGCGCAACTCATCACAGCGCGCTCGCAGCCCACCACTGAGAAGCCGACCGAAGCTGAACGACCGCCGGCAGAAGACGTTTCATCAGGAGCGGCGAAAGCAGCCACCGCAACCAACCTCGCCGCACCGTCCTCTTCTTCGCTGGTTCGTGTGCCGCTCGAGGAACTGGACGACATGGTGTTTACCTTTCATGATCTTTTCACCGAGACGATGACGACGCTGGGTGAAGTTCTGCGTCGTGCCGAAGGCGACGTCGAGATGGAGCTTCGTGCGACACGTCTTCGCCGTCGTTTTCTCGAACTGGAAGAGCGTTTGGTGGAGCTGCGCATGGTCCCGATTGCGCAAACGCTGGAGCGCGCCGCCCGCACCGCACGCACCACGGCACGCGCGGCACAAAAAGAGATCGAAGTCGACATCTCCGGAGGAGAAGTCCGACTCGACAAATCGCTCGCCGACATGATCTCTGATCCGCTGCTGCATCTTGTCCGCAACGCTGTTGATCACGGCATCGAACCGAGCGATCAACGCCGGCAAGCGAACAAGCGCGAGCGCGGCAAACTCACCATTGAAGCAGCATCCGAAGGCAGTCGCATCGTGGTTCGCATCGGCGACGATGGGCGAGGCATCGATCTCGAGCGCGTACGTTGCCTGGCGATCGAACGCGGCTTGATCGACGAAAGCGATTCTTTGACGCAGGAACAGATCTTGCGCTTGATCTTTCGTCCCGGATTCTCGACGGCGGCGACCATCTCGGACATCTCCGGACGTGGCGTTGGCCTCGATGTGGTCGAACGAACGGTGGAGCAAGCTGGCGGCGAACTGCATGTTTGGAGCGAAGCAGGGCGCGGAACGACGTTCGAGATGGTATTGCCGACCACGCTCACGCTGTTGTCCTCGCTGGTGGTCCGCTCGATGGGCCACTACTACTGCGTGCCATCCAACCACATCGTGGAAACGGGCCTCATTCGCGCAACCGAGATCGAACGCCTCGGAGAGATGCGCGTCATCCGCTGGCGCGGCGCAGTATTGCCGTTCGTACATCTACGCGAATTGCTTGCGCAATCGCCCACGGAAAACAGCGGCGAACGTGTCTCGGTCATCATCTCGCGCCCTCGCGCGCAGCGGAAGAACCCGCAGCATGAGGAGGCGCGCCGTGTGGCGGTCGCCGTCGATGCGTGGGACGGTCATAGCGACGTGCTGGTCCGCAGCCTCGGTCGTCACGCCGCGCATTGGCGCGGCATCAGCGGCGCAACTGAACTTCCCGATGGGACCGTGGCTCTGATTCTGGATCTTCCTCGCTTGCTGGAGATAGGACTTCGCTGAACCGGCCGCGCACTGCACGTTTATTCCTCGACTCATCGCCGGTTTTGCCCTCAATGACCTCGCTTGTGACTGACCAGTGTCGGCTTCGATGCGCTTTCAAGCGATCCTTGGGCGGCGTCTGTGCCAATCGGTTGCTTGCTGATAGCGGTGGGCAAGTTCGATCAAAAGGTTCTCGCTGAACGCCGGACCGATGAACTGAATTCCCGTCGGGAGTCCGTGCTGGCCGAAACCGTTCGGCACCGAGATGGCCGGAACGCCTACTAAATTGCTCGCCCCGATCGGCGATGTGGCGGCAACGCCCGGATAGGCTTGATCGAATGGCTTGTCGATCGGATAAGCGACGGTCGCACGCGAAGGCGCGACGAGCACGTCGTACTTTCTGAACATCGCGGCCCACGCTCGACGCATCGGCGCGCGCATTCGCATCGCGTGAAGATAATCGACCGCCGTGACGAGCGAAGCCGCGTATCCGCCGACGCGCCCTTGCGGCGAGGCTAGTTCACGCACGCGCCCCGATTCGATCAGATCGCGAAAGGCGCTCGCGCCCTCGGCATCGACGATCGTCCCGACCGCTGGACCATATGGGAAGTCTGGCAGCGCGACATCCATCTCGACAGCGGCGAAGCGGCGGAGGACGTCGAGCGCGCGCAGGAAATTTTCGCGCACCTCGCGCTGCGCTTTCTCGTATGAATCCTTCATCACGGCGATGCGCAAACGCCGCAACGGCATCGCGCGGCGCCGGAACGGATAGGAGAATTTCACATCGCGCGTCGTCGGATCGAGCGGGTCCGGTCCAGCGATCGCCGCAAGTACCAGACCGCAGTCGTCCGCCGTGCGGCACATCGGGCCGAGTTTATCGAGCGTCCACGAAAGGGCCATCGCCCCATGCCGCGAAACCAGACCGTAAGTGGGGCGCAAACCCGCAACGCCACAGAAAGCCGCCGGTGTGATGATCGAACCAGAGGTTTCCGAACCGATGGCGAAGGCGACGAGTCCAGCGGCGACCGCGGCGCCCGGCCCGGAAGACGAGCCGCCGCTCCAGTAGTTCAAGTTCCACGGCGTGCGACATGGACCAGTGAAGGAAGCGCTCGCTTCGTTGTAACCCATGCCGCCCGCAAGCTCGATCATCGCTAGCTTCGCCACGAGCACGGCACCCGCCTCGCGCAGGCGGCGAATGACCGTCGCATCGTAGTCGAAGCGTTGATCTTTGTAAGGCGCCGCGCCCCACGTCGTCGGCGCGTTGCGCGTCGCGAGCAGATCCTTCGCGCCGTATGGGATGCCGTGCAGCGGCCCGCGCCAGCGTCCACGACGTAACTCGCGCTCTCGCTCGCGCGCCTCTTCAAGAGCCGCCTCGCGCATCACTGTGACCACGGCTCCGAGCCGCGGTCCGATACTCTCTAAACGATCGAGATATATTTCCGCAAGTTCAACCGGCGAGAGCCGCCGCGCGCGTATCTGTTCGGCTAACTCGCGCACGGAAGCGAACGGAATCGTGTCGGGAAGCATGGTTTTCGTCAAGCCAAAATTTGGGCAACTTCTAAGCGAAGATCAGGGAAAGCCTGCGGCGCGAGCGCATCGCCATATTTCAGACGTTTGAGAACTTGGTATGCGCCACCAACCGGTTGTGCATAAACTTCGATTACGCTCTCCGTAAGATCGATCAACCAGACTTCGACGACGCCTGCACGCGCATAGAGCGGGACTTTCAGCTTTCGATCATACTCGACTGACGAATCTCCGACCTCAACGATCAACAAGACATCTTCAGGCGTCGGAGCGCTTTGCGAGTAGAAATCTTCGCGCCGCCGAAGAAGCGCAATGTCCGGCTCCGGCTCCGAGCGTTCATCCAAACGAACTGGATTCTGCACCCAGATGATCGCCGCGCTCTGCAAATATCGGCTGAACACTTCAGCGAGCTTTGCGACGCACGCGGCATGTCGCACGCCGATTGGTGCCATCTCGATGATCTCCCCGTCGATCAACTCCACACGATCGTCTTCCGTTAAAATGCCCGCCTCGGCCATACGGTGATATTCGCTGACGGTGAAATGACGACGCTCGATCTGCACGGACATCGCTCTCGCTCCCTAACAAGTACTTCTCGTTAATCAAGCCAACAGCGCGTAACCTTTTAAGCGCGGAAGATGAAATCGGGTTCGTCGCTGTTCTTCAGCTTGAATGCACGCAGTCGTTCGCTCGAACGCGCGTAGCCATCGAGTTCACGCGTCAACCGATCCATCTCCTCAGAAGTCAACTGCTGGCCGAAGCGCGCGCGCGCAACTTCCGCATAGGCCTCGACAAGAGCTGAGGCTTTGGCCGCGGTTGAAGGCGCACTCTGAGCTGTGGCCGCCGCCTGTTTCGCCTGAGCCTCGCCGCGGTGGGTCGTAAGTAGCGGCGCTGAGATCAGCGCCGCCGCTACGGATTTCGCAAAACGTCTCCGTTCGAGCTGCACACGCTGCCGCTTGCGCTTCTTCATCCTAGGTCTCCACTTCGCGTTTTTCGCGCCCAAGATATTAGCGACAACGCGCCTTTCCGTCCAGATCCACAGCGGATGGCGATAATGGCGGCATGGCATGGAGCGAGTTAGCCACAATGCGCCTTCCCGTCCAGATCGCTACACACGCGCCCCATGCGCTTCTCTGGATGCAATCTGCATCGGTTAGTGCTACTCTATTAGTTTAAGCGGTTGGCCTTTGACATGCACATTACCGCGAAAGTTCACGAGGACGCTGGCGAGATGAACCCAAACGGACGAAACGTGGATCTATCAGAATATATCGCAGAACATTTCGGCGCCAACGCCACCTATGTCGAAACGCTGCTCAACCGTTTTCGAAGCAACCCGAGTTTGGTGGACGAATCGTGGCGCACCTATTTCACCGAACTACTGAGCGAATTCGGCCTCGACGGCGAAACGGCACGCGCAACAGAGACAGCGGAAAAGCCGGCGACTTCCGCGCCCGCTAGCTTCAAGCCGGCGCCAGCCGCGACGGTGGCGATCGAAGGCGAAGCGGAGCCGATTCGCGGGCCGGCGCTGAAGATCGTCGAGAACATGGAGACGAGCCTGTCGGTGCCGACCGCCACTTCGCAGCGGAAGGTGCCCGTCAAGGTCCTTGAAGAGAATCGACTCATCATCAATCGCCACCTGCAACAGAAAGGGCGTGGCAAAGCCTCTTACACGCACTTGATCGCGTGGGCCATCGTGCGCGCGCTCGAAGCCTTCCCACGCCTGAACGATGCTTATGCCGTGGTCAACGGCGTTCCTTCGCGCATCCGTCGGCGCGAGATCAATCTCGGCATCGCCGTCGATCTAGAACGCAAAGACGGCACGCGCTCGCTCGTCGTGCCGAACATCAAGAACGTCGGCGCGATGCGTTTTTCAGAGTTTCTCGCCGCCTACGACGACATCATCCGTCGCGCGCGCGACGGTAAACTCCAGGTCGCCGATTTTCAAGGCACCACCGTCTCCTTGACCAATCCGGGCACCATCGGCACGGTCGCATCCATGCCGCGCCTGATGGCCGGTCAATCGGTCATCATCGCCACGGGCGCGATCGAGTATCCGGCTGAGTATCAAGCGATGGCGCCCGAACTGCTGTCGCAACTGGCGATCAGCAAGGTCATCAACATCACGAGCACATACGACCACCGCATCATTCAGGGGGCCGAATCGGGCGCGTTCTTGGCTCGCATTCACGAACTGCTGCTCGGCGAGCACGATTTCTATCAAGAGATCTTCGCGGATCTCGGCATCCCTTATAAACCGATGCGCTGGTCGGTCGATCGTCTGCCGCCGATCTTCGATGCCGAGCATCAACGCGAACAGATGGTCAAACAGGTGCGCGTGCGCGAGTTGATCAACGCCTATCGCATTCGCGGCCACCTGATCGCCGATCTCGATCCGCTCCATGCGATGCCCGTGCTCTACCATCCGGAGCTTGACATCGAAACCTACGGGCTGACGATCTGGGATCTGGATCGCGAGTTCGTCACCGGAGGGTTGGGCGGCGTCGAGCGCGCGACTTTGCGCCAGATCCTCGACATGCTCCATCGCTCCTACTGCGGCACGATCGGCGTCGAGTATCGCCACATCCAGAGCCTCGAACAGAAGCGCTGGTTGCAGGAGCGGTTGGAAGCGCCGCCCGAACCCGTGCCCGTCGAGGTCAAGAAGCAGATCCTCTGGAAGCTCATCTCCGCCGAGCAGTTCGAGCGTTTCCTGCACACGAAGTATCTGGGCCAGAAGCGTTTCTCGCTCGAAGGGACGGAGACGATCATTCCGCTGCTGGACCAACTGATCGAAGGCGCGGCGCGCCGTGGCGTCGAAGATATCACCATCGGCATGGCCCATCGCGGGCGTTTGAACGTGCTGGCCAACGTCATCGGACGCTTCTGCGAACGGATCTTCGTCGCCTTCGAAGGATCGGTTCACCCGAACTTCCCGGCTGACGAAGGCGATGTCAAATATCATCAAGGCGCGACCGGCGTGCGCGAAACAGCCGACGGGCGACAGGTTCGTTTGACCGTTTCGCCCAACCCGAGCCATCTCGAAGCTGTCGATCCGGTGGTCGAGGGTATGGTTCGCGCCAAACAGGACATCGCCAAGG
>CAKZOF010000088.1 GCA_937135995.1 uncultured Pyrinomonas sp. | reverse complement strand
GGCGGCTTTTCGAAGTCCTCTTTCGGTTTATCCTTCAAAAAGTCTTTCATAAAATCGATGAAGATCGGCAGCGCGCCGCGTCCGCCGGTCATGTCGCGCCCGAGCGACTTTTTCCGTTCCGGATAACCCATCCACACGCCCGTGACATAGGTCGGCGTGTAGCCGATGAACCACACGTCCGTATGGTCGTTGACCGTGCCGGTCTTGCCTGCCAACGGTACGCCGAGCGATTTGGCTGCCACGGCCGTCCCGAACTCGACGACGCCACGCATCATCTGGACCATGGTCAAAGCAACGTACTCGCTGGTCACCTTGTAGGTAGTCCGCTGCCACTCTTCAAGCACGTTGCCGTCGCGATCGATCACGCGGCGAATCAGGTGTGGTTCAACGCGCACACCCTTGTTGGGAAAGGCCGAGTAAGCCGAAACCATCTGAATGAGCGGCACTTCCGTTGCGCCGAGGGCCGAGGGCAAATAGGGCGCCATGGGCACCGTGATGCCGAAACGACGGACCATCTGCGCGCCCGTCTGAATACCGACCATGTCGAGCAGATGCACGGCCGGGATGTTCAGTGATTTAGCCAGCGCGATCTTCATCGGCACGTCCGCATTGCTCGTCGAACCGTCGTAGTTATGCGGTTGCCAGTCGCCGCGTTTGATCGGCGCACCGCTGACGAGCGAATCCGGCGTCAAGCCCCACTCCACGGCCGCCGTGTAGATAAAGGGTTTGAAGGCCGATCCCGTTTGGCGGTAGGCTTGCGTCGCGTTGTTGAACTTGTTGGTCGTAAAATCGTAACCGCCGACCATGGCGACGATCTCGCCGGTTTTAGCGTTCAAGCAGACGAGTGCGCCTTGTACGGCCGGGATCTGCGACAGCTCGACTTTGAGACGATGATTGTCGTGATCCACTTCCTTGATCTTGAACTCGGCCAAGTATCCGACAGGCAGTTCGTCCTTCGGTTGACGCCCTGAACGTCCCATGTCCTTAGCCGTCACGGTGGCGTAGTAGCTGCCGAAACGGACGGTCGCTTCGTTGCGTGCGCGATCCACCGCGACGATCAACCCTTTAACGTATTCGCCCGGCCCGTAGTCGTTGCCGTACCAATCGGGATGCTTGTAGCTCGCCAATTGCTGCGGCGTCGCCACGGGTACGCCGTTGATCTCGGCGCGGATGTAAGCTGAGCGCCAACCACTGTGCGTGCGGTCGTACTCGCGCAACCCGGCGCGCAACGCCTCGTAAGCTTTCTTCTGCGCGGCGACGTTGATCGTCGAATAGACGCTCAGCCCTCCCTGTGCGACGCGGGTCGTGTATTTGTCTTCCAAGTACTGCCTAATCTCTTCCACCGGATAATCGAACGGCGTCGAGCGTTGTTGCGCCGGGTAGTAAGCCGTGTCGGCAAGCTTGATCGGTTTGGCTTTGGCCGCATCGGCCTCCGCCTGCGAAATGAAGCCATTGTCGGCCATCAACTGCAGGACCAGATCGCGCCGTTCCTTGGCCGCACGCGGATTGACGGTGGGCGAATATTGACTCGGAGCTTTCGGGATGCCCGCCAGCAGCGCTGCTTCTTCGAGCGTCAAGTCCTTGACCGTTTTGCCGAAATAGGTCTCGGCGGCAGCTTCGAAGCCGTACGATCCGGCGCCGAGAAAGATGTGGTTGGCGTACATCTCCAAGATCTGTTTCTTCGTGTAGTATCGCTCGATCTGGAGCGCCACCAGCCACTCGTTTAATTTGCGGCGGTAGGTCTGCTCGCGCGACAAGAAGAGGTTGCGCGCCAGTTGCTGCGTCAAGGTCGAACCGCCTTCGCGCCGGCCCATGGTGATGTTCTTGTAGAGAGCGCCAATGATGCGGATCGGATCGAGTCCGATGTGGTCGAAGAAGCGCACGTCTTCGACGGCGAGAATGGCGTTTCTGAGCACCGGCGGGATGTCGTCGTACTTGATGGGGATGCGCCGTTCGAGCGCGAA
>CAKZOF010000087.1 GCA_937135995.1 uncultured Pyrinomonas sp. | reverse complement strand
CGCCCGATCCACCGAAGATGCCAACGCGCTGGCCCATGCCGATGGTCAACAAGCCATCGATGGCGCGTACGCCCGTGCCGAGCGGCTGCGTAATGTGATCGCGCGCGAGCGGATTGACCGGATCGGGACGCAGCGGATAGGCTTCGGCGAAAACGATCGGGCCAGCATCGTCGAGCGGTCTCCCTAATGCATCTATGACGCGCCCGAGAAGCTCCATGCCGACGCCGACGCGACCGCACGCGCCGGTTGCCACGACGCGATCGCCGGCGCGCAAACTCGGCATCGTGCCGAGCGGCATCGTAAGAACGTGAGAATCGCGAAAGCCGACCACTTCGAGCGGCAGATGTTCACCAGCGGATCGCTCCAACCGACAGAGTTCACCGACCGAGGCTGCTGGTCCGCGCGATTCAATGACCATGCCGATCGCGCGCTCGACCGTGCCGACGGAGACGAGAGTGTCGATTTGCGCCAGCCGCTCGAAGTAGAGCGCCAGGGGCGATCGTTCGGTCTTTGCTGCGTCGAATGCTTTCATGGTCTGGACCAAGCTTGGTGTTCTCAGCTCTCGAAGAACCCGCGCGCGATCTCGGCGAATTGTCGCTCGATGCGCGCATCGACATCGCCCATCTCGGTACGCACGTAACACCCGCCGCGCTCGATGGCTGGATCTTCCACCAATTCGATGGCGCCGCCGCGGGACAGAGGCTCGCGCTTGCTCGTCAGGTAGTGGTAATCCTCTGGATGCAGGTGCAGCTTGGCCAGCGCTTGGTCCGGCAGTCGGCTCAGCGCAACGCGGGCGATGGCGAGCACGACCTCTGGATCGACCGTGACTTCGCGCCGGACGATCTTGCGCGCGATCTCGATGGCAAGACGCACCAGTTCGTGCTCCGCTCGTTCCATCATCGTCCGGCGCAACGCGTGCAGCTCTTCGATGGTAGCAGCCAGCCGCGCGCGCAACGGTCCGACCTCTTCGGCGACGTGCGCTTCGGCGAGCGCGCGCCCCTCGGCGAATCCGAGTTCGCGCGCTTCGCACAGGATCTCGTCGGCGCGCCGTTGCGCTTCGGCGACGATCTGCTCGGCGAGTGTGCGCGCTTCATCGAGGCTTTCGGTGCGCTCTTCGACGACGGTGGCAAGCGTGTCTTCTTCTTCTGCGGTCGGCGTCGCCTCGCTCTTGATACGAGCTTGATGAACGAGCACCTGCTCCGCTTGGGGAAAGGAGAGCGGCGAAAAGCTGGCGACGGCACCTTTGATCAGCTTAGCTGACATACTCTTCCTCTGCTCCTCCCGAAAGACTGATGATTCCTTGTTCGTCTAGGTCACGCATGATCTCGACGATTTCACGCTGGGCGGCGGAGACATCCTTGACGCGAACTTGCCCCATGTAGTCCATCTCTTCCTTGAGCATCTCGACGGCGCGCGTCGACATGTTTGAGAAGAAGCGGTTCTGCAATTCGGGCGTGGTGCCTTTGAGCGACATCGCTAGCACGCGCTTGTCCACGCGCTGCAGGATCTCGCGGATGCCGACATCGTCGATCAGCAGCAGGTCTTCGAACGTGACCATGCGGTTGCGTATTTCGAGCGCCAGCTCCGCGTTGGTGCGCTCCAGCTCTTCCAGAATCTTGCGCGACGTTTCGCGTTCCAGCCGGTTGCAGATCTCCGCCACCGGTCGGATCCCACCGACGGCTTGCCGGCTGTAGTTGCCGATGCTGCGCAGCTTCTGGTCGAGCACCACGGAGACGCGCCGGATCACGTCTTGCGAGATGGGCTGTAGATTGGCCATGCGCAGCAGGATGTCGGCGCGTTGCGTTTCGGGCAGATACTGCAACGTATCGGCGGCTGTGGTCGCGTCCAAGTGCGCGAGCACGAGCGCGATGGTCTGCGGATGTTCGTTCTGGAAGAGCTTCGAGAGTTGTTGCGGATCGACCTTTTGCAGCGCTTCGAATCCAATGGTCGATTCGAGCGAGCGCGTAATGCGATCGATCAACCGGCGCGCGACGTCTGGCCCGTACGCTTTGACAAGCAGGCGTTTAGCGTACTCGACGCCGCCCGAGATGACGTACGAGCGTGCCGTGAGGATCTGCTGGAATTCCTCGACGATCTCGTTGGCCAGTTCCGACGGGACGTTGTTGAGCGAGGCGAGTTCTTTGGAGATCGCTTGGACTTCCTCTTCGTCGAGGTACTTGAAGATCTCGCTCGCTGCTTCGTCGCCGAGCGCAACGCAGAGGATAGCCGCTTTGCGCGCGCCCGGCATGGTTTCGATGTTCTGTAGCGCAGCACGCCCGTCGGAACTGCGCCGCGTCTGCAATGCGCTAGTTGTGGTCATCGGCGTTGAACTTGATCGGCATCGGTGCCATGGTCTCTTGGAGCCAGCCGCGAATAGTCATCGCGACGAGTTCCGGGTCTTTGTGGGACTGTTCGATGAGTTGGCGCCGGATCTCGGCGGCGCGAACGGCCTCGATCGGCGGCTCTTCCAGCGCTTCTTCGCGTCGTCCTTCAGCAGCCATCTCCGCCTCCAACTCGGCAACGGTGCGTGGCGTCGCAAGCTCGGCCACGGTCGCGGCGCTATCGGTCGGCGCTGCAGCACTCTCGCCGACGAGCGCAGCTCCGGCCGGAAGAAGCTGCGGTTCGGAGGCGACCGCCGTGGCTTTTTGCAGCGTGCGGCGTACTGGACGGATAACGAAGAGGATGACGAGCAGCGCCACCAGCACGAGCGATCCGTACTTGATACCCGCGCGCACGAGATCGCGGTAGCGCTCGAGCCACGTCGGCTGCGCTGCTTCCGCGTTAGGCTGATCGAACGGGATCGTCTGCACGACGACTTGATCGCCGCGCCCGGGGTTGATGCCGACAGCAGCGGCAACGAGGTCTTGGATCTTTTTTAGCTCCTCCCCGGTGCGCGCAACGGCGACGCCGTTGACGTTCTTGTAATCGACCAGCACGGAGACCGAAAGGCGCGAGATGCGCCCACCACCGCCCGTCGTCTTGCGTACCAAACGGTCGATCTCGTAGTTGGTGGCCGTCATGGTGCGTTGTTCGCCGACGGTTGGTTGCGCCGCAGTTGCGGTCGGCGTCGGTTGTGCGGTCGGGTCGTTGGCGCGCGCCCCGACGATGTTGCCCGATTGTGCGCCGGTCGTGTTGCGCACCTCCTGCGAGGTTTGCTGTGAGCGGATGACGGCCGATCGGGGATCGTACTTCTCTTCGGTTTGTTCAATTTGGCTGAAGTCGACGTCCGCGGCGACATCGGCACGCACGCGCCCCGTTCCGGCCACGGGTTCGATCAACGAGACGATGCGCGCCGCCATCTCCGCTTCGAGTTTGCGGCGCGCTTCCAGATGGGAGTTGAAGGCTCCAGCATCGTTCAATCCGACGCGCGCCGGAGCCGAAAGAATGCGTCCGCGCGTGTCCATCACGGAGACGTCTTGCGGGTCGAGTCCTTCGACGGCGCTCGACACCAGCGCGACGATGGCCTCAGTGCGTTCGCGCGATAGCTCGCGCCCTTGACGCACGCGAAGCATGACCGAAGCTTTGGCTCGTTCGGCCCTTTCCGTGAAGAGCGATTCGCGCGGGCGCGTGATGTGAACGCGAGCCGATTCAACTTCCTCCATGCCTTCGAGCGTGCGCGCCAGTTCGCCTTCGAGCGCCCGTTGGTAATTGACCTGTTGCGTGAAGTCAGTGGCGCCGAAGTTGTTGCGGTCGAACAGGTCAAACCCGACGTGACCGCCCGAAAGCAGTCCCGAAGCGGCGATCTGCAAGCGTAACTCCGACAATCGTTCGGCCGGAACACTGATCGTCGTGCCGCCGTTCGATACTTGGTAGGGGACGTTGGACTGTTTGAGCTTCTCGATGATGGCTTGCGCATCTGCTGGACGCAGGTCCGAGAAGAGCACCGCGTATTCGGGGCGCGTGGCGTAGAAGACGAGCGCGCCGATGAGCGCCAAGGTGGCAACGGCGCCGCCGATCACGCCTGTGCGTTGGCGTCGGTCGAGCCGTTGCCACAATTCGCCCAGTTGTTTGAAGAGGATTGGCATCGGTGAAGAGCTTTTCGCTCAGCAAAGGCCGGACGCGTTGCGCCACACGCGCTGATCAAACCTGCATGCGCATGATCTCTTCGTATGCGCCGATCAATTTGTTGCGCACTTGAAGCGCGAACTGGAAGTTCAGGTCCGCTGCTTGCAATGCGATGATCGTTTGATGAAGATCGGGAGACTCGCCCGCGATCGCGCGGGCCACTTCCATCTCGGCCCCTTTTTGCGAACGATTCAAGGCGTCGATGGTCGTGCGCACCATGTCGCCGAACGAGACGGCGACGGAACTGTCAGCGCGGCGGAGCGGGTTGTTCGTCGTTGCACTTGCCGTCGGCAGAGAAACACCTTCAAGGTTCATCTTGGCCTCGCCTTGAATGAATCGAACTTCCGTTCAAGTTATGCGTCGCCGAGCTTGAGAGTGGCGCGGACCAGTTCCTTGGCCGCGTTGAAGGCGGTGGCGTTGGCTTCGAACGCGCGCGCCGCCGATAGCATGTTGATCGTTTCTTCGAGCGGATCGACATCTGGAAGCGTAACGTAACCGCTCGGATCCGCATCCGGGTGGTCCGGTTGGTAGCGACGGACGCCGGCTTGCGGCTCCGTGATCACACTTCTGGCCTGCACGCTGGTCACCGGAACAGACAATCGATCGTTTGTCTGGCCCAGCGTTGTGCTGAAAGAAGATGGCTCTTCGAGCGGGATGGCCTCGAAAACCACGTCGCGGCGGCGGTACGGACCACCTTCCGCCGTACGCGTGGTGTTGGCGTTGGCCAGATTGGCCGCGGCGGCTTCCAACCGCAACCTTTCAGCGGTCATCCCTTGAGCCGAAACGCGAAAGATGGTGAGAAGCGACATAGGCTTTCGTGAAGAAGTCGGTCGAAGTTCGTCGTTGCTGGTCAACGTCCTTCGCGAATCGCTGTGCGTAGCA
>CAKZOF010000086.1 GCA_937135995.1 uncultured Pyrinomonas sp. | reverse complement strand
TTTCTCGATGAGCGAGCCGGTCCTTGGCGGGCGAAGGACCGATGCTTCATCCTGAAACGAAGATCTTTCGACGCTCGAGCGGGCGTGCACCGCAGAGCCTACGTTGACCGGAGACGGCGCGTTTCGCTTGGTGGGAGAGCAGCGAGGATGAACACACAGTTTTCCGCAACGGAACCGGATGAAGAGGTCGTCGAAGCATCGACGCGGCGCAGAGTCGATCTCGACAAGATCGCGCAGGGCGTGCGGTTGATCCTCGAAGGGATCGGCGAGGATCCGGATCGGCCCGGTCTTCGCCGCACGCCACAGCGCGTAGCTGAAATGTACGCCGAGCTTACCGCTGGCATGGATGAGGATCCGCAAGAGTACATCGTGCCGTTGCCCGGTGACACTCACGACGAGATGGTGATCGTCAAAGACATCCAGATCGCCTCGCTCTGCGAGCATCATCTCGCGCCGTTTGTCGGGCGCTGCCACATCGCCTACATCCCGAAAGACGGGCGCATCGTCGGGCTATCGAAACTGGCCCGGCTCGCCGATACTTTCGCGCGGCGGTTGCAGGTTCAAGAGCGTCTGACTTCGCAGATCGCCGACACACTCTATCAAGCCTTGAAGCCGGTTGGCGTGATGGTTGTCATCGAGGCCGAACACACCTGCATGACCGTGCGCGGCGTCAAAAAACCAGGATCGCTCACCATTACGTCGGCCATTCGCGGCGGTTTCCGCAAGGACCAACGAACGCGCGCCGAAGCGATGGCCCTCATCAAGGGAAAAGCTTGATCGCCGCTTCTACGACCGAAAAGCAGTGCGTTGCGCGGCGAACTGAACGCCCACGGGCGAAAGTCGTGACCTGCTCCGAATCAATCTCGACAAGCGCGCCCGTCCGGCGGAAGATTTCCCGAGCGAGCGTTCGGCGAACGGGGCCGCTTTCGGGTACAATATAGCGTTTTGCTTTCGAAGGAGGGAGCAAGAGGCAAGCGATGAGGGTCGGATCTTCGGTCAAGCGGGCTCTGTTCTTTTCGATCTCGTTTCCCCTTTTTCTAGCGATGATCTCTTCGATCTCTGATTTCGATGGTGGAACCCTCGCGGCCGGTCCGAAGGTAAGCGAACGGGCCATTCGCGCGCACATCAAGTTCTTGTCAGACGATCTGCTCGAAGGTCGTGCGCCGGGAACGCGCGGCGGCGAGCTAGCGGCCAAATACATCGCCGCGCAGTTCGAAGCGATGGGGCTGGAGCCTGCTGGCGTCAACGGCAGCTACTTTCAGCCGGTCCGGCTCGTCGGCGTCAAAGCTGATCCTGCGACCAAACTCGTCGTGCGCGGCAACGGGCGCGAAGCGAGCTTCAATTTCGGCGACGAGTACGTCGCCAGCACCGGTGCGCAGACCGAGCGCGTCGCGCTCAACTCCGAACTGGTCTTCGTCGGATACGGCATCGACGCGCCGGAATATCGTTGGAACGACTACAAAGGCAGCCCGGAAGATTTTCGCGACAAGATACTGGTCATCATGGTCAACGATCCGCCAGCGACCAGCGAAGAGCCGAATCTCTTCGGCGGTCGGGCGCTCACCTACTACGGTCGCTGGACCTACAAGTACGAGGAGGCTGCCCGGCGTGGCGCGGCGGGCGCGATCCTGATCCACACGGACGAATCGGCCGGTTACCCGTGGAGCGTCGTGCGCACTTCGAACGGCTCGTGGCGGTACGATCTGGCGCGCGACGCCAACGACAAAACGCCGTATCTCAAGCTTCGTTCGTGGATCACCAACGAGGCGGCCAAACGCTTGTTCCAGCTTGCCGGACTCGATCTCGAGGAGCTTCGCCGTCAGGCGGCGTCGCGCGATTTCAAGCCGGTCAAGCTCAACCTCCAAGCTGAGATCGATCTCCGCAGTGAACTGAAGCGTGTGGAAGCGCCCAACGTGCTCGGCCTACTGCCCGGGCGCGACGCGCAGCTTCGCAACGAGTATGTCGTGTACACGGCGCACTGGGATCATCTGGGCATCGGCGAGCCGGATGCGCGCGGCGACGCGATCTACAACGGCGCGGTCGATAACGCGACCGGCGTTGCTGCTGTGCTCGCCATCGCGGATGCCATGACGAGGTTGCCGCAGAGCGAGCGCCCGCGCCGCTCCGTCCTCTTTCTGATGACGACCGCCGAAGAGCAGGGCTTGCTCGGAGCGGAATGGTTTGCGCGCTACCCAACGGTTCCGATCGACAAGATCGCTGCGGACATAAACCTCGATGCGCTCAACGTTCTCGGCGTGACGCGCGATTTCGTCGCCTTGGGTGCGAACCGCTCGACCTTGCAACAGGTGGTCGAAGCCGTGGCGCGCGATCGCGGATTGAAGGTCGGTTCCGATCCGCGGCCCGAACAAGGCTCGTTCTTCCGCTCCGATCACTTCCCGCTCGCCAAAGCGGGCGTGCCGGCCATCAGCCTCGAGAGCGGCGAGGAGTTCGTCGGGCGTCCAGCTGGGTGGGGGAAGCAACGTTTCGATGAGTACAACACGAAGCGTTACCATCAGCCTTCCGACGAATACGATCCATCGTGGGATTTGCGCGGCACGGTGCAAGAAGCCGAGATCGCGCTTGACATCGGTCTGCGCGTCGCCAACGCTGACGAAATGCCGCGCTACAATCCGAACGACGAATTCGCCAAGGCGAGAAGGGCGCCGAAGTAAAGCATCGGTGATGAAGTTCGAGAGGGCTACGCTGTTTCGAGCTTTTCGTTCTAACTAGGATGAAGACCTTTTACGTCACGACGCCGATCTATTACGCCAATAGCTTGCCGCACCTCGGCAGCCTTTACACCACTCTGGTCGCTGATGCGCTCAAGCGTTACAAGCGCCAACGCGGCTACGAGACTCTTTTTCTGACCGGTATGGACGAGCACGGCATCAACGTGCAACGCGCGGCAGAACGCGCCGGTCTGCAACCCAAAGAGTTCGTCGATCGCGTCGCCGCAATCTTCCAACAGACGTTCGCCGCGTTCGGATTGGACGGCGCGCATGGTGGCTACGACATCTTCATGCGCACGACGGCGCCGTTTCACTACGCTGGCGTGCAGCAGTTCTGGCGCCGCGTTGCGCGTGCGCGAACGCCAAAAGGGAACGCGGCCATTTACAAGGGACACTACGAAGGCTGGTTCTGCGCGGCCTGTGCCGCCTACAAGACCGAGGACGAGTACAGCAAGCCAGCGGTGTCCGGCGAGTCGCCGCGTTGCCTCGTCCACGAAACGCCGCTCGATCGCGTCTCGGAGGAGAGCTACTTCTTCCGTCTTTCGGATTACGGCGAGGCATTGTTGGACCTGTACGAACGGCGCCCCGACTTCGTCTGGCCCGAGGAGCGACGCAACGAGGTCGTCAGCTTCGTGCGCGCTGGATTGCAAGACTTATCG
This sequence comes from uncultured Pyrinomonas sp., assembly GCA_937135995.1. GTDB lineage: Bacteria > Acidobacteriota > Blastocatellia > Pyrinomonadales > Pyrinomonadaceae > Pyrinomonas. The sequence continues at coordinate 1,557 of CAKZOF010000086.1, read as the reverse complement.
GTGAGCCGATTGAAAAGCTCGGTCGCTTGGGCCATTCCAGTGCCGGACGATTCGGCCCACACGGTTTACGTCTGGTTCGACGCGCTCACCAACTACATCACGGCGATCGGTTTCGGCGACGAAGAGCGCGAACGGGTCATTGGCTTCGAGAAGTTCTGGCCCGCCGTGCACTTGGTCGGCAAAGACATCTTGCGCTTTCACGCCGTCTACTGGCCCGCCTTTTTGATGGCTGCTGGGTTGGAGCAACCGCGTGCCATCGTCGCGCACGGCATGTGGCTCGATCGCGATGGGCGCAAGATGTCTAAAACGCTCGGCAACACGATCGATCTTGACGTGCTCCATCGTCACTTCTCCAATGACACGGTGCGCTACTTCTGCCTGCGCGAGATGGTCTTCGGACAGGATGGACGTTTCAGCTACGAAGCGGTCATCGAGCGAGCCAACAGCGATCTGGCGAGCGGTCTTGGTAACCTCGTGAGCCGCACCTTGACGATGATCGCACGATATTGCGCGGGCACGATCCCGCCGCCAGAGATCGGCGAAGAGAACTACTTGCAGGCTAAACGGGCGGGCGTCAATCCGGACCCGTCGGACCACGCTTCGGCGCTGGAACTAGCGCGCGACCAATTCACGACGCTGTTCGACGAATACGGTTTCAGTCGCGCGCTGGAGGTGGCTTGGAGCTTGATCGCACGCACGGACAAGCTCCTTTCGGAAGCGAAGCCGTGGGAACTCGTCAAAGATGAACGCCAGCGCGAGACGTTGAACGCCGTGCTCTATCGAGCGGCAGAGACTTTGAGGTGGCTTGCCGTGATGTTGCACCCAGTGTTGCCAGATGCGACGCGCGCCATCTGGCGGCAGTTGGGTTTGACAGGCGATCCAGCCGATCTCGATCCGGCAACACTGAAGTGGGGAGAAATTCGCGCGGGAACGCGCATCGGGGAAGTCGAACCGCTCTTCCCGCGTCTCGATCGCAAAAAGGTCATGGCTGAAATAGAAAGCGAAACCAAAGGACAGGGAACGAACACCGTCCAAGAATCGGCGAAAGCGCCGTCAACCGCAGCAACACCGCACAACGCAACGCACGCCAATGTGGCGGCGCCGGCAGAGCTGATCAGCATCGAGGATTTCGCGCGCGTGGATCTGCGCGTCGGCGAAATCCTCACCGCCGAGCGCGTGCCCAAGTCGGACAAGCTCTTGCGCTTCACCATCGACTTGGGCGAACCGGAACCGCGCCAAATCTTGGCCGGCATCGCCGGTTACTACGAACCGGAAAAGCTCGTCGGACGCAAAGTCATCGTCGTCGCCAATTTGAAGCCGCGCAAACTGCGCGGTTTCGAGTCGCAGGGGATGGTGCTTGCTGCTTCGGTCGGCCCCGAAGATCGTCCCGTGTTGGCGACTTTCGTGGAAGACGTGCCCAACGGCGCCAAACTCAAATGACGTTGGCGCGCGGCGTCGAGTGGCAAGGAGCGTGATTAGCCCGGACACTATCTTCGGGCGCAGAGCGTCAGCGAACATGTACGTCGATTCACACGCGCACATTGACGGACCGGAGTT
>CAKZOF010000085.1 GCA_937135995.1 uncultured Pyrinomonas sp. | reverse complement strand
CTGGTGGACGAGGGATTGGCTGCGGCGCTCGGCGCAGGGCTGCCGTTTGAAGATGAACGAGCGCATCTTGTGGTTGACATCGGTGGCGGAACGACCAACATCGCCATCGTCGCTTCGGGGACGGTGGTCTCGTCGAGCAGCTTGCCGGTAGCAGGCAACGCCATGGACGAGGCGATTCGCGACTACGTGCGCAGTCGGTACGAAATGTCGATCGGTGAACGTACCGCCGAGCATGTCAAAAAAGAACTCGGCGCACTGAAGCGTGGCCGGTGTGGACAAGACGGCGCACGCTGTATCGATGTGGTCGGAAAGCGCATCACCGACGGCATGGCCAAGGCGGTACGCATCAGTTCCGACGAGGTGCGCGAGGCAATTGAACCTGTGCTGGCGGAGATCGTCGCCGGGGTGCGTCGCGCAATCGAAGAGTCGCAACCAGATACCACGGCTGACATCTACCAGTCCGGCATCATTTTGACGGGCGGCGGCGCGTTGCTCGATGGCATGGCAGAGCGGTTGCAGAAAGAGTTACAGTTGCACGTTGCTGTACCGGAGGATCCGTTGGTTGCCGTCGCTTTGGGTGCGGGTAAACTGCTCGCCAACCCGAAGCATCTCGAGCGCGTCGCCATCCGCGAGGACGTGCCCGTCTGGCAAGATACGGAAGAGCTTGTGGTCAATTGGTGAAGGGGAATACAAAGCGAAGCGCCGAAAAAGAAGAGGCCGCACCACGTGCGGCCTCTTTCGCTTCTCGCTCCTGATAAGGCGCAGCGGCTACCGCGCGCCGACAGCGCGCGCGGCATTGATTCTTCCGCCGCTTGCGACTTTGCCACTCAGCGCGTCGAGCGGGTCGACCGCGTCAAGCAGCTTTGCCCGCAGTTCTTTGACCGAAAGATCGGGTTCCACGGAGAGCACCAGCGCGGCAACGCCCGCCACTACGGGCGTTGCCATTGATGTTCCGGAGTGCTCCTCGTAAGTGTTGCCGAGCCACGTGCTCAGTATCTCTGCGCCCGGTGCGGCGATGTGCACGCTCTTCGGTCCATAGTTGGAGAAAGAGGCGAGTCGGTCATGGCGATCGAGCGCGGCGACGCTGACGACATTGGGCAAGCGGTAGCTTGCCGGATAGTGGGGGATGATGTCTGTGTTGCTGCTGTTGTTGCCGGCAGCGGCGACGAACAATATGCCTTCTTCGCCAGCGCGGCGAATGGCATCTTCGAGCGCGCGCGAGCGTCGCGTCGAGCCCCAACTAGCGTTGATGATGCGCACAGGAACGCCGGCGCGCTTGCGGTCAATGGCGTAGTTGATGCACTCAATGGCATCCTTGGTCGTACCGAAACCGCCCGAGGAGAGGAACTTCAGCGGCATGATGCGCACGTTCCAGTTGATGCCCGCAATGCCGATCATGTTGTTGCCTTCTGCGCCGATGATGCCCGCAACATGTGTTCCGTGACCATTGTCGTCCATGGGATCGCCGCTGTTCTCGATGGCGTTGTAACCGTACCGATCATCGATCAGCCCGAGTTCCGGATCGTTGTACGCCGCCACTTCTTGCGGGCGCGTCCAGATGTTCTTGATCAAATCCGGATGGAGGTAATCGACGCCGCTATCGAG
>CAKZOF010000084.1 GCA_937135995.1 uncultured Pyrinomonas sp. | reverse complement strand
ACGCAAGGATTCGTCGAGTTCGCGGCTCTTGTTCAACCACTTGATGGTCATCGCGTCATAGCGCGCAAGCACGCTCTCCAACCAGTACGGCCTGTTCTCGCGCAACCACTGCTCGCGGTAAGCGCGCTTCAGTTCGGTCAATTCCTCGGCCATCTCGCGCAGATCGTTGTAGATCGCGCCGGTGTAGCGCGTGAGCCGCCGTACGCGGGTGCGGTCACCCAAATTCAAGTAAGCGTCCCAGTAGCGCTCGTTCAACTGCGCCATCACCTGCATTCGCCGCCCCATGTGGTCGAAACGCTGTGCGGCGAAGCGCATCGCCTCAAGCACGGAGTTGTTTCGGCGCGCGCGCACGCGTTCGCGCAAGATCGTCTCTTCGACCTCTTCAACCATCAAACGCATCTGCTGGACCTTTTCGCCGAGCGTGCGTGCACGCTCCTGAAAAGCCGCGGTGAACGGTTCCTGCCAAAAGAGTTGGTTGCTCGATCCCACACCGAGAAGCGTGTTGACGCGGCCAAGCGCACGCATGGCGCGCACAAACCGGTCGCCGTCGGCGCGAAAAAAGGCCCAGTCGAAATCGCGCTCGAACTCGCTGACATCGAGCGGCGCTGGCTGCCACGCCGCCGCGGCGCCAAGCACGATGCCGTACCAAGTCATCTCGAAGAGCGTTTCGCCATCATCATCCCAACTCGTATTCATCATGCCAAGCGCGCCCGCGCGTTGCCCATCGCGCACAAAGTTGACGATGTTGACGACGGCAGCATCGTTATTCGGGAAGATCTGATTCCAGTTCTGCACGCCCGGACAGACGAACTGGTCCAATCCGGCTCGCTTGAACGGCTCGATGCGCGACGCGTAGCTTTCGCGCGGCCCATAGGCCCAGTTCATCACGATCATGTCGCGCGGGATCTCGCCGATCAAATCGGGATGATTGAGCGCGATATCGCCCCAAAACATCAATCGTCGCCCGTATGGGCGGAGCAGATCGCGCACGCGCCGCAGGTGTTCGAAATAGACGGCGCCGACGCCGCGCGCGCGCACGGCCTCGCGACTCTGGCCTTCGCCCAACTCGAAAGTCTCATCGGCGCCGATGTGAAAGAAACGGCCCGGGAACAGGGCGTTGATCTCGCGGTACCAGTCAGCGATCAGCTTGTAGGTCCCCTCTTGTTGCGGCGTGAGCACGTCGCCGTAGGGCGTTTCGGCGAGCGCGTTGTATTTTTCGATCTTGAGCGCTTTGTGTAAATGGCCGAAAGTCTGCTGCTCGGGGACGAGTTCGATGTGCAAGCGGCGTGCGTAGGCGACGATGTCGCGGATCTCGTCGGGCGTGAGCGCGCCGCCTTCCGGACCGATCAACGGGTGCGCCTGACTCTTGAAGACATGCTCCATGTAGAAGGAATGCATGTTGAGCTTGAAGAAGGCAAAAGCGCGCAACTGTCGCTTGATGTACTCAACGGTCGGCACTGGACCGCGGCTGATGTCATCGGAGACGGCGCGCCAGCGCATGGTGGGCCAGTCGACGATGCGCGCCCCCTGAATGTACGCGCTCGTTCCTTCGCCGCGCACGAGTTGCTTGAGCGTCTGCACGCCGTAGAAGGTCCCAGCAGCAGATCTCCCGGCGACCACCACTTCATCAGGCGAAACGACCAGCACGTAGCCTTCTTCGTTCAGCTCGGGCGGCGCCTGCACCTGCTGCCGCGCGAGCGCGGCGCGCACGCGCTCGTTGTCGAGCGGGCCGAGCAAGATCGTGCGGCGGCCTCTTCCGCCGAGCGACAGATGTAGTCCGGCGGTCGCCTGCACGTCCTCGATGAAGTCTTCGGCGGCGAAGCGGTCATCTTCCGCGCGCGGTTCGGCGACGACGACGCGCACGCGCTGGTCGAGCGCGAAACGGTCGCCCGTGGCGGTAGCCTGTTTCGGTCGCGGAATGATCTGCAGTGGCGGGGGTTGACTCGCCGCTCGCCCTGCGAAGAGGACCAACGCCAGTAGGACTAGCCAGAGGAACTTTTCGTTGCGCATCATCGAGTCGCTCAGCGACGCCGCCCCGCTTGTGGTCAGGACAGCTACCGGAGCAGTGGACTAGACCACCTCTTGCCGCTGACTTTTACCTTAATTCGCCGCCGAAGTCAATCGGAAAATTTTCTTCTGTCCGACGAACACGCCGCACCACGAGCACAAGGGGAAGGAGTGCTGGCCCACCGCCCCGATGGCGCGGTGTCAACAGCCTGCCGCGAAACGCACGATGAGAGAGAAACGTCGGGCGCGGGGTAATCTATCGTGGCCTCGCAGCAGTGCGCCGCTCGCCCGGCGCCGAAGCTTCGGTGCTGGGCGCTTTTTTGCCTCGCTGGCCGAGAAGATCCTCTCGACCTTTGGGAAGCAGCAGGCGCCGTTCGCCCTGCTTGGCTAGCCGAGGCCAGCATCGAAACGTCTTTTCTGCCACTGGTCGATCAGCACGGCGAGCAAGATCACCACGCCGAGCACGATGCGTTGCATGTAAGGATCGACGCCAGCGAGATTGAGGCCGTTGTTGAGCACGCCGATGAAGATGGCTCCCCAGAGCGTGTTGATGACGCTTCCGCGTCCGCCGCTCAAGCTCGTGCCGCCGACGACCACGGCGGCGATCACATCTAGTTCGTATTGCAACCCGGCGTTGGGCACGCCCGCCCCCAAACGCGACGCGAGCACGGCGCCAGCCAGTCCGACGAGCACGCCGTTCAAAGCATACACCGCCAGTTCCACGCCGCGCGTGTTGATGCCGGCAAGATACGCCGCCTCGCGATTTCCTCCGACGGCATAGACGTAACGTCCAAAGGTCGTGCGCGCAAGGGCGAACCACCCGGCGGCGAAGACCACGGCCATCAAGACGACCGGTACCGGCACGCCCAAGATTCGTTCGCGGCCCAGCGCGCCGAAAGCTTCAGGCAGGTTGCCGATGGAACGCCCGCCCGTAAGGATGAAGGCAAGGCCACGGCAGATCGTCAGCATGGCGAGCGTCACGACGAAGGAGGGCACGCGCAGCCGCGCGATCATGGTGCCGTTGAAAACTCCGACCAGCAGACCGACCAGCACCGCAGCAGCGAATCCGGTCCAAACGTAACCATGGCTCGCCAGCATGGCCGCGACGATGCCCGCTCCCCAGGGAGCCGTGTCGAACAGGACGAGGCCGTCGAAGACCATCATGGCGCCGGCAGGCAGGCCGACCGCCAGCGCCACGGTCACCGAGGTCGTCTCGCGCCAGTCGGTCCTCGTGTCCTGCCCG
>CAKZOF010000083.1 GCA_937135995.1 uncultured Pyrinomonas sp. | reverse complement strand
GAGCGCGAACCGCACGTCGTCGGGCGTGCGGCGCTCTACGTGCCGAGCGCTGGCGTGGTCGATTACCGGCAGGTGGTGCACGAGCTTGCGCGCGAAATCGAAGAGCGCGGTGCCGAGGTGCGCTTGAACGCCGAGGTCGAACGCCTAGCGGAGCGCGCCGGCGAGGTTGTCGTCGAAACGCAGCGCGACGAATTGTGCGCTCGCTTCGTCATCAATTGCGCGGGGCTTCAAGCCGACCGACTGGCGCGCATGTGCGGCGTGGAACCCGACGTTCGCATCGTCCCTTTTCGCGGCGAGTACTACGAGCTTGCACCGGAGCGTCGCCACCTGGTCCGGCATCTCGTTTATCCTGTGCCCGACCCATCGCTTCCTTTTCTCGGCGTCCACTTCACGCGCGCCGTCGACGGCAGCGTGCACGTCGGCCCCAACGCTGTGCTCGCTTTCGCGCGCGAAGGTTATGCGAAGTCCTCTTTCGCTTGGCGCAATGTGCTGGAGATGTTCGGCTACGGCGGCTTTTGGCGCATGGCGCGTCGCTACTTCCGCACGGCAGCGCAAGAGTGGTGGCGTTCGGTGAGCAAGGGCGCGTTCGTGCGCAACGCGCAGCGGCTCATTCCCGAACTTCGCGCCGAAGATCTCGTGCCCGCTGGCAGCGGCGTGCGCGCGCAAGCCATCGCCGTGGATGGTCGTTTGGTGGATGATTTCCAGATCGTTTGGGGCGCGCGCTCGGCGCACGTCTGCAATGCGCCGTCGCCGGCAGCCACTGCGTCGCTCGCCATCGCACGCTTCATCGTGGATCGAGTGGAAGAACGCTTGGGAAGTTGACACGGTGCTGGACCACCGGCGCGGTCCGACCCGCATGGGGCGAGAACCATGGGCTCGTTGGCCATCGAAGCGCGCTCGTGCGCGCCTCGCGCCGTCGCCGCGTGCCCCTGCGCGCCGGAGCGCGCCGTCCATCAGGAAGCGACCGCCGAGCGCTCCGACGAGTCGGTTTTGCATGCTGGAGCACGCCTGTTGCGCCTGTTGTCTGTGCGGATCGAATCTGAAAGCTTCGGCTCGTTGCGACTTTATACAGAAGGCATGAGCCGAAAAAGCAGAGCCGGGCGCGGTTGCCGTCTGCCGGGAAATAGGCTAATCTTGCAGCCGAATCGAGGAGTGCGCTCCCGAAGGCGATATTGAAGCGTGAAAGGCCGCCCTCTCCCTAACGAGGCGTTTCCCGCAGAGACTTCTTTTTTGAAACCATATTCAAACTCAGATGTCGGAAGGGAAGATGCAGAGCGCTGAAAAGATTTGGAAGCCGGTGGTTTTGGCTGCTTCGCTCGCGTTCGTCTACGCCGCCGTGCTGGCGAAATTGGCCCGCGATTGGTGGGCCGATGAGAACTATTCGCACGGCCTCTTGATGCCGTTCATCATCCTCTACATCCTCTGGTTGGAGCGCGACCGATTGGCGCGCGCCGTCCGCCGACCCGCGCCGCTCTGGGGCGGCCTCGGCATCGCCGCCGCGCTGCTGGGGTTGTGGGCCGGAGTGACCGGCGCGGAGCTTTTCGTTCAGAGGATGTCGCTCGTTCTGATGTTGGCGAGCGTTGTCGTCTATTTCTTCGGCTTTCATTTCCTGCGCTTGCTCTTCGTCCCCTTCGTTCTGTTGCTGCTAGCCATCCCGATCCCGGCTATTATCTTCAATAAGATCGCCTTCCCGTTGCAGCTCTTCGCTTCGCAATGCGCCGTCTGGGCTATGCGATTGTTCGACATCCCCGTATTGCGCGAGGGCAACGTGATCGAACTGTTGCCGCGCGGTGCCGTCACCACGCAGAAGCTCGAAGTGGTGGAAGCCTGTAGCGGCATACGCTCGCTCATGACGCTCATGACGCTGGCCGTCGTCTTCGCCTACTTCACCTATCCAAAAGGAACGGGTCCGCGGCGAGGGATGGCGCTGTTGGGCAGCTACGGCTTCTGGCGCTCGCTTGTGCTCGTCCTCGCGGCGGTCCCCATCGCCATCTTCACCAACGCCCTGCGCGTCAGCGGCACGGGCGTGCTCTCTTACCGTTACGGGACGGAAGTGGCCGAAGGCTTCTTCCATTCCTTCTCCGGTTGGGTGACCTATGTGGTGGCGATTGTGCTTCTTTTCGCCGTCGGTTGGGCGCTCGACACGATGGCTGCCATCGGCAAACCGAAACAGCGACGGAAAGGAACCGACGGCGAAGTGATGGCGACAACGGTCGCCACTGAAAGCACAACGAAATGATTGCGGGTAAGCGCAGCGGACGGAAGGCAAACCGAGATCGAGATGAGAAAAGACACGAGATTCTGGATACTGGTGGTGGTACTCGTCCTGAGCGGGGCCGCGATTCACGTTTGGGAACGCACGGGCGAAGCGCGCGTCGAACGAGCACCGCTGGCGGAATTCCCGTCCGAGATCGGCGATTGGCGGCAGTACGGGCCGGACGAAAAGTTCGATGCCGAGACGGAGCGCGTGCTCGGCGCGACCGATTACCTATCGCGCCTCTACGTGTCGCGCGATGGCCAGCTCGCCTCGTTCTACGTCGGCTACTACGCGACGCAGCGCACGGGCAAGACCTACCACAGCCCGCTCAATTGCCTGCCCGGTGCCGGGTGGGCGATGACCGAACCGGCGCGCGTGCTTGTGCGGCCGCCCGATGCGCCGCCCTTTGAGGCCAATCGCTACATCATTCAAAAGGGCAGTGATCGCCAACTGCTTCTTTACTGGTACGAAGGGCGCGGGCGGTCGGTGGCCAGCGAATACTGGGGAAAGATCTACACCGTGCTCGACAGCATGCAGCGGCGGCGCAGCGACGGCGCTATGGTGCGCGTCATCGTGCCGCTCAGCCCCGGGATGAGCGAAGAGCGGGCGCTCGCCATTGCCACGGACTTGGCCGCTAAGTCTTACGCTTATCTACCGCGTTTCGTCCCGCGCTGAGCTGACGAACTGTGTTGCGACGTGTATTCAGGTGAGTACAGTTGTACACAACCTGGAGTACGAGATGGCAACAGCCTTAGCGGCGACAGGATGGGAAAGTGGAACTCCGGCGCACGGTCGAAACGGCACGGCGTTTGCTCCGTCCCGCGCTGGCGTCGTTGCAGTTAACTTGGTCGAGGTATGGGCTTTGTGAGAAAAATGGCACGTGAGAACAAGCGGTGCGACGTCGTTTGCCCGAAACTTTTCTGGAAAGGACGCCCGATTGGCTCTTTTCTCCGTTGTGAAACAGGGATCGGCTTCAAACCGAGGAAAGCGTCTTTGAAAGGGCGAAGAGTCTGACCGACGTGTTCTGCGGACGCACGATCTCCTCTCCCCTCGCTGCCGTCGGAAAATTTCGATGATCAGCGCCGTCAGCGGCCAATTGCCCCGGACGCTGATGGCGAAACGAGTCAGGGAAAGCCAAAGAGAATTTCAAAGATGTCAATGAAACGCAAAAGAGTGCTGTCTCTTCTCGCCCTCGTGTTCGTCTTGGGTGCGCTCATCGGTTGCACCGACAAGGAGCAGGCCAAGGCCGAACACGTCAGACGCGGCGAAGCCTTGCTGAAAGAGAAGAAGTATCAGGAGGCGTCGCTCGAATTTCGCAACGCCTTGCAGATAGACGATAACTTAGCGGCGGCCCACTGGGGGCTGGCGCAAGCTTACGAAGGGCTGGGACGCATCCAGGAGGCCTTCGAGGAGTTGCGGCGCACCGTCCAGCTCGACCCGAACAACCTTGATGCCAAGGTCAAGATAGGCAACTATCTGCTCCTCTCGCGTCCGCCGCAGATCGACGAGGCCGAAAGGTTAGCCCGCGAGGTGCTTGAACGCGACCAGAACCATATCGAAGGGCACATTCTTTTGGGAAGCGTGCTCTTTCAGAAAGGGGACCGTGACGGCGCGCTCGCTGAACTCAATCGTGCCATCGAGATCGACCCGCAGCGGATCGAATCGCACTTGAGCTTGGCGCGCTTCTACCTTCAGACGGGCGACCGAGCCAAGGCCGAAGAGGTCTATAAACGCGCCATCGCGATCAACGAGCGCTCGGCGCTGGCGCACATGGAGTACGGGCGATTTCTCGTTGCGCAAAACCGTTTAAACGATGCTGAGACGCAATTCCGACTGGCCGTGGAGGGCGAGCCGCAGAATCGCGAGGCGCGTTTGTTGTTGGCCGGCTTCTACCTGTCGCAAAAGAGGCTCGACAAGGCTGAAGAGCAGTACAAAGCGCTCGCTGAGATGGACGGCGACCGGCCCGACGGGCGCGCCGTACTTGCCGATTTCTACGCGGCAACGGGGCGCAGCGACGATGCCATCCGCCTTTATCAAGAGATCGTCAACCGCTCGCCCGACTATGTGCGCGGGCGCTACCGTTTGAGCGAGATCCTGTTGCAGCGTGGCGACATCGCTGGCGCGACGACGCAGATCGACGAGATTCTGAAGAAGAACCCGCGCGACACGCAGGCGCTGCTCGTGCGTGCGCGCATTAAGTTGCAGGACGATCCGAAAAAGGCCATCGAAGATTTGAAAGAGGTATTGCGCATCGAATCGAACAATCGCGCCGCGCTCTACTTCATGGCCGAAGCCAATCTGCGCGCCGGACAGATCGAACAGGCGCGCGCTTTTGCTGGCGATCTCGAGCGATTCTATCCGAACTACCTGCCCGTCAAGTTGATGCAAGCGCGCATCAATCTTGCGGGCGGCGACAACGCGACGGCGCAGCGGCTGGCGAGCGAACTCCTCGATCAGATCGCGAAGACGACGCCGGACATCGAAAACACGCCGGAATTTCTGACCGATCTTAAGGTCAAGGCCTTGATCACGCGGGGCTCGGCCAAGCTCGCGCAGAAGGATGTGCGCGGCGCGCGGCAGGATATGCAGGCGGCGGTGGATGCGGCGCCGAACACGGTCGAACCTTACTTCGGCTTGGCCAACGTCGCGCTCGCAGAGAACAAGTTGGACGAAGCGGCGCGTACCTACGAGCGTATTTTGCAGATCGATGCGACAAATTTCAACGCTTTGAGCGGTTTGGTTAACGTCTACGCAAGATTGAACCGTTTGAATGATGCGCATGCGCGCGTAGATCAGGCTTTGCAACAGCAGCCCAACAGCGCGCCGATTCACTACCTGAAGGCGCAGGTTTACGGTTTCGAGCGGAACGCGCAGGCTGCCGAGAGCGAGTTGCGACGAGCTTTGGAGTTGGATGCGAACTACTTGCCCGCTTACTTTTCGCTCGGCGCGCTCTACGTCAACATGAACCAGCAGGATCGCGCGATCGCTGAGTTTCGCAAAGTAACCGAGCGGCGTCCCGACAACGCCATGGCGTATACCTTGATCGGGATGCTCGAGGATAGTCGCCGAAACTACGACGCCGCCACGGAAGCGTATCGCAAGGCGTTGCAAGCCGATCCGAACAACGTGATCGCAGCTAACAATCTCGCGTGGAACTATGCCGAGCACGGCAAGGGCAATCTGGACGAGGCCGTCCGGTTGGCGCAGAGCGTGGTTCAGCGCTTCCCCGACGAAGCTGGCTTCATCGACACGCTCGGCTGGGTCTATTACAAGAAGGGTTTGCACGCTGCCGCCGTCGAACAACTCCGGCGCGCGGTGGCCAAAGCGGGCAATAGCCCCGTCTATCGCTACCATCTGGGCATGGCCCTGCTTGGGTTAGGCGACAAGGAAGGGGCGCGCCGCGAACTGCAAGAGGCTTTGCGCTTGGGCGAAGGTCAAAACTTCCCCGAAGCGGAAGCGGTCCGCCAAACGCTCGCTTCGCTTTAGAAGGGCGGGTCCGTTGGCTGACCGAAAGGGCTGACGAAGTTCTGGTTTCGGACGGAAGAGAGCAAGTGCGGGGTTCTCTGCCGGACCGAACCGGACGCAGCCGAAAAGCTCAGACCCCGAAGGCGTTAAGCCGTCGGGACGCGAGCACGATGTGGCTTCATCGAAAATCCTGTGCCCCGTCTCTCTCCCCGCACGGGAACCGAAGCCCGAATCGTCGTTTATTCTCCTCGCGAGAGGAGACAACCACAACGCTCGAAGATCTTTAGATCAAGGGTTGACGGAGGAAAAGAGATGATGAAAGCGTTAAAAGCGATGCTGGCAGCCGTTGCCGTAGCCTTTGTGTTTGGCTTCGCTTCGGTGCAATCAGCGAGCGCAATTCCCGTAACTTACTCAACGGCGGGTACGTTCGGTTCAACCGCAACTAACTCAGTCTCCAATGGTGGCATCACCATCACTTTTAACGGTATAACAAGCCGGACGGTAGATGCCCCCACCAACGACACTCTGGGTAACTTTGCCGTCACGGGTAGCGGCACGGGTAACTTCAATGACACATTTACGCTGACAGTTACACAAACTCAGCCGTCCCCTGGCGGTACGCAAACCCTTAGCGCTACTTTGTCCGGCACAATCACTTCCAATAGCGGCAATGCTTTCGTGCAGTTCAACAACAACACGTTCACGATTGGTGCTGTGACATACCAAATCTTCCTAGACCAACAGAACCGGCTTTTCTTGCCGGCGCCAAATGGACAGAATGCCAGCATTCAGGTACAGATCACAGCCGTGCCTGAACCGGCGAGCATGCTGCTGCTTGGCACCGGATTAGCTGGGTTGGCTGGTGCTGCACGTCGCCGCATGAAGCGGGAAGAGTAGACTGCGGACGAGAGAGCGCGCGAGGAATTCAGGCCGCTCTCTTTGCCCGCCTGACCTGATGGGGACGTGCCCGCTTGCGTAGGCCGTCCCGACCGGAGCTTGGCAGAGCAGGCGCTTCCCCATCAGACATTCTCAAAGCCGATGCGCATCCTGAGAGCGCGACCTTTGCCCCGTCGGGCCTCTCGACGTCGGATGCCGTCGGCAGAACCGGTTGCGACAGCCAGCGGGTGGTTTTCAAAAGTACGGCGCGGCCCAGACGCAGGCGTGGTGCGCTAGAGAAACAAAAGGTCTTCCGCGCTGACGGATTTCAGCGCCGCTTGTGAGACCAAACGGGTTTTCGCAGGTGAGAGACCTTCCGCATCGGCAAGCAGCGAAAGCCGTTGTCCGCGCCGAAGGTTTGTGCTATCTTGAATGCTGTTGAACGGCAGGGAACCGTCCCTGTCGGCGACCCGATCGAACACGCCGCGAGTCCCGTCGAAGCCGCGAAGAGACCACCCGACGCGCCGCGCAACCAAAACCGGAAGTTTTTGAAGGAGTGCCATCATGAAAGCCGAGTTTCGTCAGCGTACTCCGGGCGAGTATCTTCGCATCCTCTGGAGACGCAAATGGGCCATCCTCTTACCCACCGTCGTCGTCGCCATCGCTGTCGCTTACGTCGTCTGGCGTCTGCCGGACGTTTATGAATCAACCTCGTTGCTGATCGTCCGTCCGCCGACCATCGCTAGCGCGTTCATCCCGCGATTGTCGGAGGAGGATCTATCGCTTCGCATCAACAACATCAGCCAAGAGGTTCTGAGCCGTTCGTCGCTGCAACCGCTCATTGAGCGCTACGATCTGTACGTCCGGGAGCGGCGCAACGGCGAGCCGATGGAAGCGGTGATCGAAAGGATGCGGCGTGATGTGCGCATTCAAATTGAATCGACGCGCGATACGCCCAACGCCTTCCGTATCAGCTACAGGAGCAACGACCCACGTGCGACTCAGGCGGTGACGGCGGAGCTGGCTTCCAAATATGTCAACGCACAAATGAAGGCGACCACCGCCACCTCGACGCAGACCAAAGAGTTCTTTGAACAGCGCTTGGCCGAGGCCAAGCGTGAACTCGACGAGATCGACCTGAAGCGGATCGAGTTCATGCAGCGTAACGTCGGCAATCTCCCGTCGGAAGCGCAGGCGCTGGTGGGCCAGTTGGCTGGTTTGCGCGAACAGCAGAAAACGCTTATCACCGAGATCGGGCGGCTGCGCGATCAACGGACGGTGGTCAGCAATCAATTGAGCGATCTGATCGAGCAATCCAGCCGCGATCGCGCCGAGATCGTCGAACGCTTGGGCGATCCGAAAGAGTCGCTAGCCTACGCGCAACTCGCGCAGCGCAAAGCTCAACTCGAGGCCGAAAAGCAGAACATGCTGACCGTGCTCAAGCCGAAAAACCCAGACGTCATCGCCAAGCAAGCCGAGATCGACGCTGTGCAACGCGAGATGGACAAGCTCGTCGAAGAGGGGCGTGCCAAGCGTGAAGAGGTGCGCAAGAAGATCGAAGGGCGTCCCGATCTGCGGATCAACAGATATCGCGAGCAGCTTCAACTGATGGACAACGAACTCGTCCGTCTCCAACGCCAGCTCGCCGACACAGAGTCGCAGATCTCGATGCTCGAAGCGCGGCTCAATCAGGTGCCGAACGCGGAAGTTGGTCTGGAAGCGCTGAACCGCGAGTATCAGACCAAGAAAGCGCAGTACGACGACCTGTTGCAGAAGAAGGAGCAGGCGACGCTGGCCGCCGATGTCGCGGCCAACGCGCAGGGCGAAACCATTCAGGTGATCGATCCGGCCAACTATCCCGAAAAGCCCGTCGCGCCTAAGCGGCCCGTGCTGATGGGGCTCGGCGTCGCGCTCGGCCTCGGTCTCGGGTTGCTGCTCGCCGCGCTGCTGGAGTTTCCGCGTCTGTTGACCATTCAGACGGTGGACGATGCCGAGCACTACACAGGCTTGCCGGTGCTCGTCACCGTGCCCGAGATCTACACGCCGCAAGAGGAGCGACGCCTCCGCTTGCGACGCGCGATGCTCGCGGCGGCGAGTCTTGTGGCGACCGTGTTGAGCATCCCAGCGCTCATCCTGCTGCTGCGCGCGACACGCATCTTTGAAAGATTGGCTGGTTAAGCGAGATCGCTTCGAGAGGGTAATCATCGTGTACAAAGAGTTCTACGGTTTAAAAGAGTTCCCATTCGCACTCACGCCCGATCCGCGTTTCATCTACTTCACGCCGTCGCACGCTGAAGCGAT
>CAKZOF010000082.1 GCA_937135995.1 uncultured Pyrinomonas sp. | reverse complement strand
GAGATGAGAGCCTTCAATGGCCTCTGCCTCGTCATCGTGCGCTCGACGGGACGGGCTGGCACGATCCGCGTGCGCGCCCAAGCGGAAGGACTGGCAGAAGCTGCGACGGTGATCACAGCGACCCCGTAACTTTAAGACGCGGCAGCGCCTCGTTTTTGAGGCGCTGCCCTTTCAAGCTTCGCGCCGAGACGGAATCGCTCTACCTTGAGAAGCAAAAGGATGCGCACCATTCTTATCGCGTTCATCTCTCTCGTTGGCACATTCGCTGAAGCCCGCGCTTCGACGCGACCGCTCCATCTCAAATTCGATTTCGGTCCCGGTCCGGTCGCTTCCGGTTGCACGCAAGTTCTGCCGAAGACCGTGTACAGCAAGAGGCGCGGTTATGGATTTGAACCCGGAGCGCACATCTCATGCTTTGACCGCGGTGGACCAGATGATCTGCGCCGTGATCTTTGCACGAGCGATCGCCCATTCTTCTTTTCGGTCGCGCTTCCCGAAGGCAACTATCGCGTGAAGATCATCTTCGGTGATGCCAAGGAGGCGACGACCGTCAAAGCCGAATTGCGCCGCTTGATGCTCGAACGGGTCGAGACCGCTCCGGGCCAATTTCAGGCGCGAGAGTTAGTCGTAAATATTCGCACGCCGCATATCGCAGGCGACGGCGAGGTTCGATTGAAAGAGCGCGAAAAAGAGATCGAGGCGTGGGCGTGGGACGAGAAATTGACGCTCGAATTCAATGGCGAGCATCCGGCTATCGCCGCGCTCGAGATAAACCGCGCCGATGTTCCGACCGTCTTTCTGCTCGGCGATTCGACCGTCTGCGATCAACCGCTCGAACCATATAGCAGTTGGGGCCAGATGCTTCCGCGCTTCTTCGGTCCCGCAATCGCCATCGCCAATCACGCCGAATCAGGTGAATCTCTTCGCAGCTCGCTCGCCGCGCATCGGCTTGACAAAGTACTAAGCGCGATGAGGCCGGGCGATTATCTGCTTATCCAGTACGGCCACAACGATGAAAAGGAGAAAGGCGGCGGGCCGTTTACGACCTACAAAGAAGCGCTGCGCCTTTTCGTCGAAAGGGCGCGCCAACGCGGCGGGATCCCTGTGCTCATCACGCCGGTCCACCGTCGAACATTCGATGCGACTGGCAAGATCATCAACTCGCACGGCGATTACCCGAAGGCGATGCGCCAAGTGGCGCGCGAGCTCAACGTGCCGCTGATCGATTTGAACGCCATGAGCGAAGCTTTCTACGAAGCGCTCGGGCCAGAACGCTCTAAACTCGCCTTCAAAGAGGGCGATAACACACATC
>CAKZOF010000081.1 GCA_937135995.1 uncultured Pyrinomonas sp. | reverse complement strand
CCACTCGATCATCGAGTTCGGCGAAACTCGTGTCGCCGAGGTGATGACGCCACGCACCGAGATCGTCGCGCTGCCGATCACGGCCACCGTGCGCGAAGCGCGCGACACGATCATCGAATCGAAATATTCGCGCCTGCCCGTCTATCGCGAACAGATCGACAACATCGAGGGTATCATCTACGTCCGCGACCTGTTGCAATGTTGGGCCGAACGGCGCGAAGAGGAGCCGATCGCGCCCCTGCTCCGTCCGGCGTTGTTCGTGCCGGAGACCAAGGAGGTGGCCGACCTTCTCAAAGAGATGCAGAAGGCCCACATGCAGCTCGCCATCGTCATCGACGAATACGGCGGCGTCGCTGGACTCGTGACGGTGGAGGACATCCTCGAAGAGATCGTCGGCGAGATCGAAGACGAGGACACGGCGCAGGAAGAGATCATCGAGATCGTCGAAGGCGACGACGGTTATTACGAAGTTTTGGGTTCGACGGAGATCTGGAAGATCGAGCAACTGTTCGATATCGAACTCGAAAGCGAAGAGTTCACCACGGTTGCCGGCATGATCATCAGCGAACTCGGACAGGTGCCGCGCCCCGGGACGAAACTCAATCTGCACGGCTTGGAGATCGAGATCCTCGAAGCCGACGAACGGCGCATCGGCCGGGTACGCCTCAGGCGAGCGGCCAATGCGGCCGCCGAAGCCCGACAATCGAGCGCTCCTTCACACGATTAGTACTAGTTGCCGAAAGACGAACACGGTTCCGGCGCGCAAGGGGCCGGACAGACGAGCAGCGCCCCCGCGCGCCCGAAAAGTGTTTATAAGCGCGCGCCTTCTGGAATTTCGAGCCTTGGCGGTCGGTTGCGAGCATGTCGAACGGATTTGTGCTATCTTCTCCGAACAGTTGATGGAGCATCCCGAAGGACGCTTTTGGGCGAGCGATGAAGAACGGTCGAAAGAGGCGGACGCTTTACGATTGCACCAAATGTCCGGCGTTTTGCTGCTCGGTCTATGAACGGGTGGCCGTGACGGCGCGCGACATCGCGCGGTTGGCACGCCACTTCGCCGTTTCGGTCGAAGAGGCGACCAAAAAGTTCACGCGCCACTACGAAGGCGAGCGCGTGTTGCGGCGAGCGCGCGATCCGCTCTTCGGCCAAGCTTGCATCTTCCTCGACCGCCGGACGCGCGGTTGCTCTATCTATCACGCTCGCCCGCAAGTGTGTCGCGAGTATCCGGCACGTGTGCGTTGCCCGTATTACGACGTCTACAAATTCGAACTGCGGCAACAGGACGATCCAGCCGTGTTGCCGCTCGTTCAGATAACCTTCAACGGAAACAGGAACAACGGGCGGCATTAGCTCGGTTCGCGTCCTCGGACGATTGATCGCTTCTACCTTCAACAAGCGAAACGACGGGCGGCATCAGCTCGGTTCGCGTCATCAATCTAGTTGAACCTGAAGCGGCGGGCTCGCCGCCGCTCGTAAGCAGTGGCCCGTTTGTCCAAAGCGCGCGACCGACGATTCTGGAAGGAGATCGAAAGCAGGGATGAACGAGCTTCTAGCGCAATTCATCGGCAAGAAGGTTGACATCGCTTGTTTGGGCATGGCAAACGTGCGCGGCGAAGTGCTCGCCGTCGACGGCCGTGTGCTTCGCTTGAAAGATTGCGATGGCCGCGTTTGCTACGTTGCTCTGGATAAGATCGTCGCCGTGTGGGAAGCGCGCGACAACGAGCACCGGGCCGGCTTCGTCCCGCCAAAATGACGAGCGCCGTGGGAGCTTGAAAAGACGCGCCAGCGCTAAGGACCGTGGCGCAAAGACGAAGACGCAAGAAACACCGCTTCTTGCGTCCCGAAAACTTCGCGTCATCTTCAGTGTTTCCTATTCCGCTAGTTGCAGCGACGCTGCCGGAACGCGGCGGAAACCATCCAACCGATCCAGCCAGTAGTCGTTGAACGGCGAGTAGGTTACGCCTTGCGAACGCGAGGCATGAAAGAATCCGTGCTCATCGGCCACGATGCCGACGTGCGTCAAATTGTTGAAGAAGACGAGCGTGCCGAACTGGTATTCCTCGCCGGGCGGCACCGGCTCAAAGCGTAGCCAGAGCGTGCGCGCGCTGCTTCGTTCGAAGCTGATGCCGACAGCTTGAAAGACGCTCCAGACGAAGCCAGAACAATCGAAGCTGCGCGGGCCGGAAGCGCCGTAAACGTAGGGCGCGCCGAGCCGGTGATCGATTTCCGACAACAGCAACTGCTTCAACGAGATGGCTGTCAGCCCTTTGAACGAGGGGGCAGGAACAGCCGGGAGAAGGACGCTGAACGGATCCGTCGTCAAGGTTCGCACGCCGCTTGCCGAAATCGTTTCAGCAACGCGACGTGGCCTCACATCTTGCGCGTTGGCCGAAGTCAACGCGATAAACAACCCAACCAGGACGCAGGGGAGCGATCTTCCAAAGATCATAGGGGAACCTTCGGTCACCTCCTCTCGATCCAAATTTTTAACTGCGTGAGGAAGGGTGCTGCGCTGACGCAGCGGGGCGGGATTCTACGCCGTCCGAAGCCGACACGCAACAAGCAATGTGACCGTTTTGTGATGAATCACACCGAAATCTGCTAGTGAATCAAAAGCGAGCGTCGCCAAGGGCTGTGCCACATAAGCTCTAAATCAGTGAAACTGAAGGGGATAGCGCTTAAACGAGGCTCTTGGCCGAAAGGTTCAGTGTGTCAAAATGGCCGAAAGGTTGGGGGCCCCTTCATCGGGCGACGACCAGCCATTGTCGATACTTCGTCCCTTGCGGAGCGGTTCGGTTGCGGCATGACTTCAATCTCATCGTCTCGGCTAGCCGTTGCTGGTACGTTTTTCGCCGGAAGCGGCTTTGTTCGGTGTGGGGGCTCCTCTGGCTCTTTCTCGGCGAAGCGTGATAGCATGGCCAGCCGCACCGAGGGGAGGGATGCGACCATGATCTACTTCGAGAGTCGCGTGTCGGAGCACAAGGCGGATGGAGCGACGCGGCTTCTGCTGCTGGACCGTTTGCAGGAGATGGGGTTCGTGCCGTTGATCCGGTCAGCGCGGGCACGGTGTTTCGAAGTCGCCCTTTCCGGCCCGACGCGCGTTCGTGAGATGGAGCGGGCCATCGCGGCGTGGATGGAAGCCGAAAGAGGCGAGCCATACGTTCGCGGCGACCTGTTCTTTTTGCGTGATGCCGTTCTTTTTCTGATCTTCGGCCCCGAAGGACGCGACGCCGGAACAAAGGCCGGCGTCGTTTACACCAACGCGAGCACGGAGCAATCGGTGGCGCTGGACGATTTCTGCCAGAAGATCGACGAAGCGCTCGACAACATGCGGCAGGCAAGCGGCGCGCCGCTTGTGGAGGCGAGCGGCTGGCGGAGGATCGAGCCGCGTTTCGGGCGCGGCTGGGAGCGTTTCGTCGAACGGGCTGAAGCAAGCCGAATTCGATTGAGCGGGATGCCTCTGCAAGCGACGGACCTTCTGGCGGACGAAGAGACGCGCCGTTTGCTCCGGCGGATGCGCGAGGTGCAAGCCGAAGGGCCCGCAGCCGCGCCGCTCGGCGATCGCGTGGACGAAAACTTGCTTGGTCGTTTGACCGAGGCCGGACTGCTGCGGCGCGAGGTGGCGGTGGTTTGCCGACGCGAGGGGCGTGCGCTCTTTCGCTTGCCGTCGCCCGAAGCGCTCGAACTGATCTTGACGAGCAACGCTGTGTGCAGCGAGTGCGGCGCAGCCGTCGCCGACGAAAAGGTGGAAGAACGGGTCGCCTTGACCGATCAAGCTCGCAATTTACTCGATGGCGGCGCGTGGCTGGCGGTGCGCGCACGTCTGCTGTTGCACGAACTGGGCGTGCGCGATGAACAGACGGCCATCATGCTCACGCCTGAAGGCGACGCGCTGGCGATGGTCGGCGTCCATGCGGAATTATTTCTGCTTCACTTGCACGATGGTGATTTCACGCTCGCTCATGCACGTCGCACCTTGGATCTCGCGATTGAACACGAAGCGATGCATCTGGTCGTCGTCTCGACAGGCAAGATCAGCGGCGAAGCGCGTTCCAAGCTGCGCGACTACGCGCGCCGTCAAGCGGCAGGCGAAGTTGTGCTCGTCGAAGGGCTGGAGTCAGCTCCAGCCGAACTGCGCCACGCCTTTGACCGCGCCGCGCAACGCGCGCTGGTCGCCGAGTTGAGCGAGTTGGACGGGAGTTTGGGCTTGAGCGTGGGCCAGTTGATCTGGACGCGCTTTCGCATGACGCAGCGCGTCGGCGCGTTGCGCGACGCGACTGAATCGGCGCTCGGCGCGGTGGCCGGTAAGCTGCGTGATCTCTGAAGTGCCCATCGGCGTTTCGGAGGCGAAAAGCAGGGCACTCGCCGCGCCAACGAGTGGCTCGGCGTCGAGCGCGGGGAACGACGAGCAACCGCGCTTTCGACGACCGGGGAGGCTTCCCCCAAAGCTCGGAGAGCGAGTTGAAGTTTCAACCCGTGCCTGTCGGCGAGCTCCACGAACTCTTCGATGCGTTGGGGAGAATGTTGAAGTCTTGACTTGTGCCTGTTGGTCTAGGCGCTCTTTTCCAGCCGCCGGAGAAAAAAGGGTTGACAACCAACCGAGCTTTCGGTGAATCTTAATCTTGCGGTTTCGCTCAGGCGAAGCTGCGATCTTGAGCGGTCCAGCCGACGAATTCGAATTAGCAAGCGTCTCCTATGAAGAAATCGAGGACGTTGCTTTTCATCTGTGGCCTTTTGGTCTCCGCGTTGAAGACGCCCGCGCAGACTTCCGGCGACCAAATCAGGCCCCTTCCCTCGGCGACGAGACCGCGAATCGTCGGCGCGCCTTCGCCGACGCCACCGCCCGCCCAGAACGCGCCGCCGATTCCCGGTACTTCGACCGATGGCGTTGTGCCGACCGTCATGCCAGCACCGCCGCAACCCGTTCAACCGTTGCCGTACGGCAAGGTGAAGAACAAGCTCGAGGAAGCCCGACGTTTGCTGCGCTCTCGGCCCGTGCTTGCGGCGGCGGGGAGCGCTTCGACCCTCTTCGTGACGCTTGCAGCTTACGATCCGGCGACATCACAGTTGCATCTGATCACGTTGCCGAAACAGACGTTTCTGACGCTCGGAGCAGAAACCACCGTTCCGACCGCAAGTGGGAAGTTGGTCCGCGTGCGCATCATTAGGCCGAACTACGTCAACACAGCGGTCGAGATAACCGATATTGTGACGGGCCACCATTTAGCGCCTTTGGTGGTTGAGTATCCCATCGAAAAGGGCGGCGCGTTTCGCGAGATGGCTTACTACGTTTCGGCCCATCCAGTGTTGCTGACCGGCGAGCTGGTGCGCGCCGGGCAGGGCGGCTTGCCGACGGTGAAGGTCTCGCCCGG
>CAKZOF010000080.1 GCA_937135995.1 uncultured Pyrinomonas sp. | reverse complement strand
GTTCACCATGCCCGAAACTATTCGTCTAGATCAGAATCGATGAACCCGCGTCGGACGCACGGCGTGCGGCATGCGCTCCGAATCAAAGACGACGAGCGGTGAGAGTGCCTGATGTGCGTTCGCCGCGCGAGTTCAGCGATCGTCGCTGGAAGGATGAAACAAATGAACGAGAATCGCACCGCTTTTCGCTCGGCAAAAGGCCCGCTCGTCCTCTTGCTTGTTTTCACCTTGGTCTTCTCCGTGGGCGCGCAAACCGTTCAGCGCGGCACGCCCTCGAGCGCGGCGCCGCCATCGCAAGGGCAGCGCTACGGTCAACCTGGGTTCGTCGGCGAACCGATCAACTTAAACGTCGTCAACGCCGACATCCGCGACATCCTGAACTACATTACCGAGCAATACGGGGTCAATTTCGTCATCGACAAGTCGGTCGGCCAAGTGCCCGTCACGGTCAACGTCACCGATGTGCCGTGGAACGTCGCGCTCGACGCCATCTTGCGCGCCAATCGCTTGGGGATCGAGGTGAACGGCAACATCCTGCGCGTCGCGACGCAGGAGACCTTGGCCGCCGAAGCGGCCACCCAAGAGAAGATCCGCGAGGCGCAACTCGACGCCGCGCCGCTCGTCACCGAATTCATTCGCTTGAACTACGCGCGCGCCGTCGGCACGCTCGGCCAGGCCGCCGGCGCAGCAGGTGGATTCGTTGGCGGCAGCGTTGCCGGTCCGTCGTTCAGCGGCGCTGGTGGTGCCGATCAAGGCATCTTGCCAATCGTACAGCGCCGCCTGTCGCGCCGCGGCAGCATCGAGGTTGATGGGCGCAGCAACACGTTGATCGTCACCGACGTCAAGGAGAACATCGCAGCGATCCGGCAGTTGGTCTCATTGCTGGACCAGCCCGAGCCGCAAGTCGAGATCGAAACGCGCATCGTCATCGCCAGCCGCAATTTCAGCCGCGACCTCGGCGTGCAGTTGGCCGCCGTCGCGCTCAACAACTCGCGCGGCGCGGGCGGGTCGTTCAGCACGCTGCCGGCCCAGACCACCGGTCAAGGCGGCGGCGGCGGTGGTGGCGGCGGCGGCGGCAATCAGGGGCAGACGGGCAGAGCGCAGTTGAATCCTTTTGGCATCCCGAGCGGCATTGGGCAACAACCGCTGAATTCGCTCGGCGCGCTCGGCGCGAGCACCGTCATCGGCTTGACGACTGGCATCATCGGCACGGCGCAGATCACGGCGTTGCTTACGGCCGCCGAACAGAAAGGGCAGGCGAAGATCATCGCCACGCCGCGCGTCACCACGCTCAACAACCGTCCGGCGCAGATCGAATCGGGAGCGCAGATCCCGGTCGTCACGCCGCAGGGCGGCGGCGCCATCGGCGGCGCGTTGGTCTTCACGACGACCTTCGTCTCGGTGCCGCTGCGTCTCTCCGTCACCCCACAGATCACCGATGCGGGCACAGTGGTCTTGCGCATCGTCGCCGAGAAGAACAGCGTCAATCTAACCTTCACCAACGCCACGGGCACGCCCGGCATCGACACGCAACGGATGCAGACGGAAGTGCTTGTCCCAGACGGTGGAACGACCGTAGTCGGTGGCGTGCTCGATGACACGGAAACGGAGAATCAGTCGCGCACGCCGGGGCTGTCGAGCATCCCCGTGCTCGGCAACCTCTTCAAGCGGCGCGCGACGACGCGCACCACCAACGAGATACTCTTCTTCATCACGCCACGGATCTACCGTCCCGATTACCAGGGACGCCCGACGGCGGTGCAGCCTTCCACGGGCACGCGGACTATCTCCATCCCGCAACCCGTGCCGCTCGGCAATCCGCCGACCAACACGCCCGTTCCGTCGTCGGCCCCGAGCGTGCCCGCGCCGGCGATTCCGCAGTTCGTCCTGCCGGTGCCGGTCGCGCCGACGGAAGTGCAACCCGCTGCGCAACCTGCGGCCCGCCCCACTTCGGGCGGAACGGCGCGGCCATAGGTCTTGCGTTCGGTGCGAGCCATCTCATGGGCTGCGGAGATAGGCTCGCGCCGACGCTCGCAACGAGATCTCCATCGGAGTGAAAGACCGTGTTCAGACGAAAACTCAACGAGATCATCGAACGAACGGACGGAGCCGTGGCCGCCGTCATCATGGGGACGGACGGCATCGAAGTCGAGAAGGTCATGCGCCTCGAAGGCCAAGACCTCAATCTAGACGTCGCCGCCGCCACCTTCACCTCGCTCGTCCGCAACGCGCAGAAGACCGGCAAAGAGATCGGCCTCGGCCATCTGCGCGAACAGGTGCTCGTCTTTGACCGAGCGTGGATCGTCGTCCGCCTGATGAGTCGCGACTATTTCGTCATGCTAGCCGGTCTCCCGGGCGGCAATTTGGGGCGCGGCCGCTTCGAATTGCGCAAGGCTGAACTCGAATTGGCCCATGAGTTCGCGCTCTGACAGCCGCTATCAATGGTGTGTCGGGAGAAGCGCTCGCTAAAACAAGCGGGCGCTTCTCCGTTTTCGCCGTGGAAGAACGGCCGCCTTGTTGTTACCTAAAGTGACAGTTGGTGCGGCC
>CAKZOF010000079.1 GCA_937135995.1 uncultured Pyrinomonas sp. | reverse complement strand
CGGCGCATCGTCGGCGCCGACGGCGTGATCGTCGGCGCCGAGCAGCTTGGCACCTACGAGTGCGACGGCTTGACCAACTTTCGCGTCGTGCCGCAAGCGGTGCTGCTGCCGACTTCTGCCGCACAGGTTCAGCAGATCGTACGCCTCTGCGCGCGCGAGCGCATCCCGTTTGTCGCGCGCGGCGCCGGAACGGGATTGAGCGGCGGCGCGTTGCCGCACGAGCGCGGCATCGTCATCAGCTTGACGCGCATGAACCGCATCCTCGAGGTCGACCTCCCCAACGCGCGCGTGGTGGTCGAACCAGGCGTGATCAATGCGCAGGTGACTGAACGGGTCGCCCCTTACGGTTACTTTTACGCGCCCGACCCATCGTCGCAATCGGTCTGCACCATCGGCGGCAACGTCGCCGAGAACGCCGGCGGCGCGCACTGTTTGAAGTACGGCTTCACAGTGACGCACGTGCTGGCGCTCGAAGCCGTGCTGCCCGACGGTTCGCTGGTCCACCTCGGCGCGGACGCGCCCGATCCGGTCGGCTACGATCTGACGGGCATCTTCACAGGCGCGGAAGGCACGCTCGGCATCGCCACCAAGATCACGCTCCGCATCATGAAGCGGCCGGAAGCGGTGGAGACCTTGCTCGCCGCCTTTGCCACCACCGACGAAGCCGGGCAGGCCGTCTCCGAGACGATCGCCGCCGGCATCCTTCCGGCCGCCATCGAGATGATGGATGCGCTGGCGATCGAAGCGGCCGAAGCGGCCGTGCATGCCGGCTACCCGCAGTGCGGCGGCTTGCTGCTCGTCGAACTCGACGGCACAAACGAGGAGGTCGCCGAGTTGATGCCGGAAGTCGAGCGCATCTGCCGGCGGTGCGGCGCGCAAGAGGTACGGCGCGCCCGGTCGGAACGCGAGCGCGCGTTGCTTTGGAAAGGGCGCAAAGCAGCCTTTGCCGCCATGGGGCGCATCTCGCCCAACTACATCGTGCAGGATGGAGTGATCCCGCGCACGGCGTTGCCGGCGGTGCTGCGCGAGATCGAGCGCATGGGGCGCGCCGCGGGCTTGCGCGTCGCCAACGTCTTTCACGCGGGCGATGGCAACCTCCATCCGCTGGTCCTCTACGACCGCAAGGTTCCGGGCGAAGAGCAACGGGCCGAGCAGCTCGCTTTCGATATCCTGCGGCTGTGCGTCGAGATGGGCGGTTCGATCACGGGCGAGCACGGCGTCGGGCGCGAGAAGATGGAGGCGATGAGCGTTATGTTCGCCGAACCAGATCTCGAGACCATGCAACTCGTCCGGTGCGCCTTCGACCCCGACCGGTTGAGCAATCCCGACAAGATCTTTCCGCGCCCGCGGTTGTGCGCTGAACGGACCGGCCCTTACGAACCGCATCCGCTCGAACGCGCCGGCATCGCTGAGTTCTTCTAGCGAAGTCGGACGGTCAACCACCCCACGGCTCGCAGCCGTAAGGTGGAGACGCTGGGAAGAGTTGGTGGATCTGCTGCTAGCAGCATGGAGTTCGATCTGGACCAACAAATGGGCGTGCGCGCCTTGAAGGCAGAGCCACGCGACATGGTGGAAGGTCTCATGCCGCGCGCCGTCGTCGAACCGGAAGACGCCGAAGGTGTGGCGCGCTTTCTCGGTTGGGCCAGCCGTCGCGGCCAGCGCGTTGTGGTGCGCGGCGGCGGCACCAAACTCCACTGGGGCAACCTTCCCGAAGCCGTCGATCTGATTCTCTCCACCGCGCGGTTTGATCGTCTCGTCGAACATGCGTGGGCCGACATGACGGCGACCGTGGAAGCCGGTTGCACGGTGGCGGCGCTACAACGTCAGCTCGCCGCGCGCGGTCAGCGGCTTGCGCTCGATCCGCTCTTCGCTGAACGGGCGACCGTGGGCGGTGTCATCGCCACCAATGACAGCGGCGCGCTCCGCTTGCGCTTCGGCGCGGTGCGCGATCACTTGCTCGGCGTGCGCCTCGTGCTCGCGGACGGCACGATCGCGCGCGGCGGCGGCAAGGTCGTCAAAAACGTCGCTGGCTACGATCTGCCGAAGTTGATGACGGGCGCGCTCGGCACGCTCGGCGTCATCATCGAAGCCACCTTTCGCCTCTACCCGCTGCCTGCTTCGACGCGCACGGTGAGCTTCGCGCTCGATTCTTTGCGCCGCGCAAACGAACTGGCGCTCGCCATCTTCGATTCGACGCTGGCACCCGCGAGCATGCAGGTGCGCGCCGAGGCGCGTGCGGCGGGCGCCATGCTCGACGTGCGGTTCGAGGGGCCGCCCGCAGCGGTGGATGCTCAACTGCGGCGCGTGCGTGCGCTCGGCCAGGCGGCTCGGGTCGCTGGCGAAGACGACGGCGTGTGGCGCGCGCGCGAAGAGTTGTGGGGCGAAGCCAACGTTTTGATCTGCAAGCTGAGCGTGCTACGTTCGCAGTTGGCCGAAGCGATCGAGCGCGCGGCGCGCGTTGCTGAACGGCATCAGACGCAGTGGCGCGCCGTCGCGCAAGCTTTCGGTGTGATCACAATGGCTTTCAGCCGGGCGACGGCCGAGTTGATCGCGGAGTTGCGCGCGGCGCTCGAAGGCGCGTCGTGCGTTGTGCTGCGCGCGCCGCTCGAAGTCAAACGGCAGGTGGACGTGTGGGGCAGCGCGGGCGACGCACTGCCCTTGATGCGCCGCCTCCGCGAGCAGTTCGATCCGCAACGGACGCTCAATCCCGGAAGGTTCGTCGGCGGGATCTGACGGGATCGAAGCAAAAGTTCCCGGCAAGTGCCCCTGCGCTTCGATGCCTTGCGGGCGAGAGCTTTCGCCGACGAGCATTCGATGCGCGCCATCGGCGCCGACAAAGATGATGGACGACCGAAAGACCGACGATCTCCGTTCGACGCGGAGCATCTTCGACGCGCAGGGCGCGCCGCCCGTGGAGCTGATCGACGAGTGCGTCCACTGCGGGTTCTGCTTGCCTGCGTGCCCGACCTACCAGCTCTGGGGCGAAGAGATGGACAGCCCGCGCGGGCGCATCTACCTGATGAAGCTCGGGCACGAAGGGCGCGCGCGCTGGTCCAGCGCCTACGTCACCCACTTTGAGCGGTGCTTGGGCTGCATGGCGTGCCTGACGGCTTGCCCGTCAGGCGTGCGCTACGACCGGTTGATCGAAGCGACGCGTGCCGAAATTGAACGCCACTACCAGCGTCCGCTCCCGGACCGGCTCTTCCGCCGCCTTCTCTTCGCGACCTTTCCACATCCGCAACGACTGCGTTGGCTGGCCGCACCGCTCTGGTTCTACCGCGCTTCGAGACTGCGTGCGCTGTTGCGCGCCAGCGGCCTCATGCGTCTGTTGCCCGCGCGTCTGCGCGCCATGGAAGAACTGCTGCCGCCGCTCGAATTCCGAGACCTTTTTGCGCGCACGCCGCCTCTGACGCCGGCGGTGGGCCAGCGGCGTGCGCGCGTCGGCCTGCTGCTCGGTTGCGTGCAGCGAATCTTCTTCGCCGGGACGAATCAGGCGACGGCGCGCGTGCTGGCAACGGAAGGGTGCGACGTGGTGGCGCCCGCTGAACAGGGCTGTTGCGGCGCGTTGCTCGTGCACGCCGGAAGGGAAGCGGAAGCACGCCTTTTGGCGCGCCGCCTGATCGATCTTTTCGAACGCGCCGCGGTGGATGCCGTGATCGTCAACGCCGCCGGTTGCGGCTCCACCATGAAGGAGTACGCTTGGCTGCTGCGCGATGATCCGAAGTACGCCGCGCGGGCGCAACGCTTGGCCGCCAAGTGTCGCGACCTCTCCGAATTCCTCATCGAACTCGGGCCACGCGCCGCGCGGCACGCGCTCCCTTTGCGCATCGCCTATCACGACGCCTGCCACCTGCGCCATGCGCAGGGCATCGTGGACGCGCCGCGCGCGCTGCTCGCGCAGATTCCGAAACTTGAACTGGTAGAGATCCCTGAAGGGGCCGTCTGCTGCGGTTCGGCGGGCATCTACAACCTCGTCGAACCGCACACGGCACAGCAACTTGGCGAGCGCAAGGCGCGCAACGTACTCGCCACCGGAGCGCAAGCCGTGGTCGCGAGCAATCCCGGTTGCATCCTGCAAATCAGGAGCAGCCTGCGCGCGCTCGGTCAACGCCCACCGGTGGTCCACTTGGCCGATGTGCTCGACGCCTCTTTGCGCGGCGACGGAGAGCGACTGCGGCAACGCAAATGAGGGCGGGCGCAGGCGAGATAAACTGAACGGCGCATGCGATTGGCTACAAGGTATTGCGGCAGCGCAAATGAGGGCGGGCGCAGGCGAGCGCTCGCCTCGTTCGCTTCGCCTTCGCGCGATTGCCGCGGCGCAGGCGGGGACGAAAAGTGCAAAGCTCGCGCGCTGCAGGACGCAGCAAGCTGCATCAGCAGTTGCGGAAGCGAAGAACATGCGAGCCTCGGAGCGCGATCCGCTTCCGTCTGCTGTGATAATTGCATGGTAGTTGAGAACGAAGAACATGCGAGCCTCGGAGCATGATCCGCTGCGCGTGAAGAGAGGAGGAGAGACGGAACTGTGCAGGTTCGAGTGATCGATCATGGGTTCGGCGGTCTTGCGCACGTCATCGCCAGCTATCTGGTGCCGACCGCAGTCGGTCCGGTGTTGATCGAGGCCGGTCCGGCGTCGAGCTACGCGACTTTGGCCGCGGGCATCAGCGCGTTGGGCTACGCGCCCGAAGAGGTGCGCCACGTCTTCGTCACGCACATTCACCTCGATCATGCGGGCGGCGCTTGGCAGTTCGCCGAACGCGGGGCGACCATCTACGTCCATCCGCGCGGCGCGCCGCACCTTGCCGACCCGACCAAACTGCTCGCCTCAGCGGCGCGCATCTACGGCGATCAGATGGAGAGTTTATGGGGCGAGGTACGTCCCATCGCCGCTGAACGACTTAGAGTGTTGAGCGACGGCGAAGAGGTGCGCCTCGGTCAGACGACCGTTCGCGCCGTCGCCACGCCTGGCCACGCCGCGCATCACCACGTTTACGCGATCAATGGCCTGCTTTTTGCTGGCGACATCGCTGGCATACGCATTGGACAAGGACCGGTGCTGCCGCCGACGCCGCCGCCTGATATCGATCTCGAGGCATGGCGCGCTTCG
Source organism: uncultured Pyrinomonas sp. (assembly GCA_937135995.1). Classification (GTDB taxonomy): domain Bacteria; phylum Acidobacteriota; class Blastocatellia; order Pyrinomonadales; family Pyrinomonadaceae; genus Pyrinomonas. The sequence continues at coordinate 823 of CAKZOF010000079.1, read as the reverse complement.
CTGCAGCGCGTGCGCGAGCTTGCGCCGGATGCCCTCTACCTGACTCACTTCGGGCGCACCGACGACGTGCGCGAGCACGTGGATCGGCTTGAAGCGAAGCTCGAAGCGTGGGCCAGTTGGACGCTCAACGCCCTGCGCGCGGGGCGCGACGACCAAGAGCTGATCGAAGAATTCGTGCGCTACTGGCGCGAGGATCTGCGGGCATGCGGACTGGACGAAGAGCGAATACGCGAATACGAACTGGCCGATCCGCCGTGGATGAATCTGCAAGGGTTGGTCCGCTACTGGCGCAAGCATCATCCGGAAGCGCTCGGTCCGGGACGATGAGCTTGATGATCCGCGAGAACGTTCCGCTCGCGCCGTTGACCACGTTGAAGGTTGGCGGGCCGGCGCGTCTCTTCGCCCGCGCCGAAAGCGAAAGCGACGTCGCCGACGCAGTCGCGCTGGCCGCGGAGCGTGAGCTGGCCCTGTTCGTTCTGGGCGGCGGAAGCAACGTTGTCATCGCCGACCATGGCTTCGACGGCCTCGTGCTTCACATCGCCCTGCGCGGCGTCGCGGCTGAGCACAGGAACGGCGAAGCAGTGGTGGAAGCGCGCGCCGGAGAGGACTGGGACGAGTTCGTGCGGTTCTGTGTGGAGCGCGATCTCGCCGGCGTCGAGTGTTTGAGCGGCATTCCCGGATCGGTCGGCGCCGTGCCGGTGCAGAACGTCGGAGCCTATGGGCAAGAGGTCGCCGATACGTTGATCCGCGTGCGCGCCTTCGATCGGCGCGCGCGCCGCTTCGTCGAACTCAGCCGTGATGAGTGCGGCTTCGGTTACCGTTC